>DATFVD010000127.1:0-6417 GCA_035260505.1 Terriglobales bacterium | reverse complement strand
AACCGCGTTCCCTGCCGCACATACGAAGGCAGCTCTTCGCGAATCCGCACAAACTGATCGGGATACTCCGACGCCAGCACCGCCAATCCCACACTTCCCACCAGCACCGCCGCCGGACGTCTCCCCTTCATCACCAGCAGGGCCGCCGTTCCCGCCGATCCCGCAATCACCGCCCGCTTCCAGTTCTCCATGTCATCTCCTGAAGCCGTCACCGAAAAGCTCTTATGAAGTCGCCGCCTGAAATCATTGCCCGGCACCGGTCTGAACCATGCCTGTCTCCAAGCAGGATTCTATTCCCGTTTTCACGAATATTGTAGATTGTCCACCCTCCAGATAGCCTGGAACGATGCCACTCCTCCAAGTCAGCAGCAGCGCTTTCCCCGGTGTCCTCGGTGCCACCCCTGTGCTCCCTGTGGTTCAGCTTTTCACTGGTGAACGCGATTCTCTAAATAGGCTGCACATTCCCTGGAAACAAGCGCCCATGCTTTATACTGCCGCCGACACTCCATCGATCAAACCAGACCTATGATGCGATTTCATAAGCTAGAGTTTCTCGCCGCGGTTTTCTGCGCTCTTCTCTGCGCCGCCGTTCTCGCGCGCGCCCAAGCCAAACCCCGAGCCCGCGATCTCGGCGTCCCCTTCGACGGCACACCCGGGCAGAATAACGCCATCACCGATGTCCGCGGCGTAGAAGTCGGACACACCACGCTCATCTCCGGCAGCGGCAAGCTCAAAGTCGGAGAAGGCCCCGTCCGCACCGGCGTCACCGCCATCCATCCGCGTGGGAAGGACGCGAACGACTCCGTCTTCGGCGCCTGGTTCACCCTCAACGGCAACGGAGAGATGACCGGCACAACATGGCTCGAAGACTCCGGATTCCTCAACGGCCCCATCATGATCACCAACACCCACAGCGTAGGCGTGGTTCGCGATGCCGTCATCACCTGGAAAGTGAAGCGCGGCGAGCCCGACATGGAAGGCTACTGGTGGTCATTGCCCGTGGTCGCCGAAACCTGGGACGGTTATCTCAACGACATTAACGGATTCCACGTGAAGCCCGAGCATGTCTTCCACGCGCTCGATTCCGCCCGCGGCGGCCCCGTCGAAGAAGGCAGCGTAGGCGGCGGCACAGGCATGATCTGCAACGAATTTAAGGGCGGGATCGGAACTGCCTCACGCGTGCTCGATCCGAAAGCAGGCGGATACACCGTCGGCGTACTGGTGCAGTGCAACTACGGACAGCGCGACCAGTTGCGCATCGCGGGCGTTCCCGTGGGCAAAGAAATTCCCGAGCACCCCGCCTACGCCAAAGACGTCGGCTCAATCATCATCGTCATCGCCACTGACGCGCCGCTCATTCCCACTCAGCTGAAGCGAATCGCTCGCAAAGCCTCTCTCGGTCTCGGTCGCGACGGCAGCTACTCCGGCGACGGTTCGGGCGACATCTTCGTCGCCTTCTCAACAGCAAATCCGCGAGCTGCCGCTTCGAATGGGGTCCGCGACCTCAAAATGATGCCCAACGACAGCCTGGACCCGCTGTTTCTGGCGACGGTCCAGGCCACCGAAGAAGCCGTCATTAACGCCATGGTAGCCGCCGAAACCATGACTGGCATAGACGGCCACACAGCCATAGCCCTGCCCCACGACCGTCTGCGCGACGTCCTGAAGAAATACAACCGCTTGGCGAAGTGAGCCAGGACGAGTGTGGGGACGGGCGTCCCGCGGAGCCTGCCCTGAGCGAAGTCGAATAGTCCAAGCCGAGCGAAGCTCGACAGCTGCCGCGGACTAAAACAGCCCTAGACTCTCTTAGTTACCTTCGATGCCCAACCAACGCGTCCTGGCTCCCATGTGCAGAAGCGCTACAATCAGCCAGTGAAAGCCTATAAAATCCTGCGCATCAAGAGTGGCATGAAGTTCACCTGCACCCAGTGTGCCCACAGCGTCAGCACCTTGGACTTCGATGCCAAGGCCGGCAACCTCCGCACTCAAGCCGCAACCGCGATCAATGATCACGCCCACAAAGTACACTCGGCGCCCATGACAATTTCCCCTTCCGATAGTCAGCAGCGCACCTGGCGCTAGTCTCTTTTCCCAAAACCGCCAAACCGTAGCACGTCGCTCACAATTTTTTCGGTAACATGGGTGTCTCCAGTCGGGCACGTCCATGATCGAGCGATTCGACTTCTCCGATCTCCGCGAACTCTTTGCCAAAGCCAACGAGGAGAAGTCCGGCGACCAGTTGGCCGGCATCGCTGCACGATCGGAACGAGAACGCGTCGCGGCAAAACGCAAACTCGCAGACCTGACGCTGGATGAAATCGTCCGCCGCCCCCTGATCGACCCTTCCAAGGACGATGTCACCCGCCTCATTCTCGACACCTTCGACCAGCAGTCATTCCTCACCGTCGCAAGCATGACCGTAGGCGAATTTCGCGACTTCCTCCTCGACGACGCAACCACCGACACTCAGCTAAGGCCGCTGCAGCAAGCCATCATCCCCGAAATCGCCGCCGCGGTAGCCAAGCTGATGAGCAACAAGGATCTAGTGCTAGCAGCCGCCAAAATCCGCAACGTCACCCGCTGCCGCAACACCATGGGAGAGCCTGGAGTGCTAGGCATCCGCGTGCAACCCAATCACCCCGCCGACGACATCGGCGGAATTCTTCTATCCGCCTTCGAGGGCCTACTCTACGGCTGCGGAGACGCCGTCATCGGCGTGAATCCCGCCACCGACTCGGTGGAGACAGTCAGCGCGATTCTCCTAGCGTTGAATCGCCTGGTGGACACATACGAAATTCCTACACAGGTGTGTTGCCTCGCGCACATCACCACGCAACTTGCGGCGCTCAAGAGCGGAGCGCCGGTCGACCTTCTTTTCCAGTCGGTAGCGGGAACGGAGGCGGCCAACCGCAGCTTCGGAATCACGTTGAACATGCTGCGCGAGGGCCGAGAACAGGTTCTCGAGCATCATCGCCAGCGCAATGTGAATGTCAATGGCAATGTCCGCTGGGCAGGCGATGACGTCATGTATTTCGAAACCGGCCAGGGCAGCGCTCTCTCCGCCGAAGCGCATCACGGAGTCGATCAACTAACCCTCGAAGCGCGAGCCTACGGAGTAGCGCGCGCCTTCCAACCATTTCTCGTCAATAGTGTCGTGGGTTTCATCGGCCCCGAGTATCTCTACGACGAGCGCCAGATCATTCGCGCCGGACTAGAAGACCATTTCATGGGCAAGTTACTGGGCCTGCCGATGGGTTGCGACGTCTGTTACACCAATCACGCCGCCGCCGACCAAAATTCCGCCGACAACCTGCTGCTGCTCTTGTCGGCCGCGGGCTGCAACTACTTCATGGGCGTTCCATGCTCCGACGATGTGATGCTCAATTACCAATCCACCAGCTATCACGACGCATTGGCCGCACGCCGCCTCTTCCATCTTCGTCCGGCACCAGAATTCCTCGCATGGTTGCAGAAGATGGAAATCTATCGCGGCACCGAGCCGGCGTCTTTAGACTCGTCATCAAGGCGCAAACTCATGCACGGTTTGGAGTCGTCCCTGGAGAGCGTTCTATGACATTTATGACAATGGAGCGCCGGGCGTCCTCGCCCGGCCATGCCGGAATTTGCGGAACGCCACACTTAGGAACAGCTTGAATGCTTCCAGAAGATGACAAACTCACACAGCCAGATTCGCCTGAAACCGACCTGCCCGAAATCGTAAAGAAGATACGCGCCCAAACTCCGGCGCGCCTGTTGGCAGGCCGGAGCGGCGCAGCCTACAGAACAAACACTCAACTGGAACTGCGCGAAGCCCACGCTGCCGCACGCGATGCCGTCCGCGCGGAATTGAATTTCCTCACAAATCTCGGCGACAACTTCGTGCGCAAGTGGAATCTGTTTGAGGTCTGTTCCCAGGCAACCACGAAAGATGAATATCTCTTGCGCCCCGACCTGGGCCGTCACCTGAATGACGCGTCCCGCACAGAGGTGACCAGGCGTTGCACCACAGGACACGATCTGCAAATCGTAATCGGCGATGGACTCTCCGTAACCGCCGTTACCAGGCAAATTCCGCGACTATTGCCCCTTATCTGTGAAGGAGCAAACACGCAAGGCTGGAGCGTCGGCGAAATATTTGTGATCCGCCATTGCCGGGTAGGCATTCTCAACGAAATTGGCGAATTGCTGGAGCCCAAAGTCGTCGTCCTCCTGATCGGGGAACGTCCGGGACTAGTCACAGCCGACAGCCTCTCCGCCTACATGGCGTACCGGCCCAAAACGCAAGACACCGACGCCAATCGCAATCTGATCTCAAACATTCACGCGCGCGGAGTAGGCACAGAACAAGCCACCCAGCGGATTCTGAATCTGGCCGCCTCGATGATGAAAACTCAGAAAAGCGGGTTTCAACTTCGAGAAAAACCCGACGAATATGGCTCGGGACACTTCTCCTAAAACAACTGGGGGTGGCCCGCTCCTTGCGATTTTTGCAAGGGGCGGGTGCGAGCGGCATCGCACCTGACGGGCACAGCTTGGCTGAGCGCAAGGAGACAGAGAACAACCGGGAAACTGAGAACTATTCCTTCACCGCCCGATCCGTAATTTCCAGCCCCTTGTCGATAATCGCAAACGCCTCCCGCAATTGCTCCTCGTTAATGCAAAGCGGAGGATTGGTATAGAACGTATTCCAGCGCACAAGCGTATACAGCCCGTTCTCTCGAAAGAATTTCCCCAGCGCGACCATCTCCTCCGAAGTCCCATTAAACGGAGCCATAGGCTGCCTCGTCTTGCGGTCCCGAATCAGCTCGAAAATTCCAAACAGGCCAATCGACCGCACCGCCCCCACCGACCGGTGTTTTGCCTGTAACTCCCCGCCCAGCGTCTTCATGATCGCGCCCATCTTCCGGGAATTCTCAATCAGGTTGTCTTCCTCGTAAACGCGAATCGTAGCCAGCGCCGTCGCGCATCCCATCGGATGACTGTTGTAAGTGAGTCCGCCATAGAACACTTTGTCATCAAAGTGCTTCGCAATATGTCGCCGCATTCCGACAGCGCCCAGAGGAATGTAACTAGAAGTAAGTCCCTTCGCCATGCAAATCAGGTCAGGGACAACCTTCCAGTGATCGACAGCAAACCACTTACCCGTGCGGCCAAAGCCCGACATCACCTCGTCAGCGATCATCAGAATCCCGTACTTGTCGCACAGTTTCCGCACGCCCTCGAGGTATCCATCCGGCGGAACAAGAATTCCATTCGTTCCGACGACTGTCTCCAGAATGAACGCCGCAATCGTATGCGAGCCTTCCAGTTGGATAATTTCTTCGATCATGGCCAGAGAAGTCTCCGCCGGCTCCCATCCGCGTTCTACGCCGTGATAAGGATCAAGTACGCGCACTACGCCCGGAATCCCAGGCTCCGCCGCCCATCGCCGAGGATCGCCCGTAAGGCTCATGGCACCCGCCGTCGCGCCGTGATACGACCGATAGCGCGCCATGATTTTGTGACGTCCGGTAAAGAAGCGTGCGATCTTGATGGCGTTCTCGTTCGCTTCCGCGCCGCCATTTGTAAAAAAGAACGTATCAATATCGCCCGGAGTAATCTCCGCCAGCTTCGCTCCCAGCCGCGCCCGCGCCTCCGTAGCCATGAACGGATTGGCATAGGCCAGCACCGACGCCTGCTCGGCAATAGCCCGGATGACGCGCTCATCGCCGTGTCCAATGTTTACCGACATCAACTGGCTGTTGAAGTCGATGAAGCGCTTCCCTTCCGGAGTCCAGAAATAAATGCCCTTCGCCCGCGCCACCGGAATGGGATCGACCTTCGACTGCGCCGACCACTCAAACAACGTGTGTTTCTTCGTGAGATCAACAATCTCCTGGCCGGTCATGGTAGGGGTCGATATAGCCGTCGTCATTCCTGCCTCGTTTCAACCTTCGTATTCACCACAGAGTCACAGAGACACAGAGAAAACCTACAACACTCTTCTTATTATTCCTTGGGTCAGCAGCGGCGCGTTGAAGTTGATCAGGAGACCAACGCTCATTCCCGACAGCTTCATGTAGGTAAGCAATTGTGCCTGATGGATTGGCATAATTCTCTCAATTGCTTTCAGCTCCAAAACCACTTCCTTCCGCACAATCAAGTCGATCCGATAACCGCAGTCGAGCTTGAGGCCCTTGTAAGAAACTGGAAGGTCGACCTGACGCTCGAAGGCCAGCCCGCACAGATGCAGTTCGTAGCAGAGGCACTCCTCATAAGCGGACTCCAACAGCCCAGGACCGAGATGCCGATGCACTTCAATGGCTGCTCCGATGATCGCACTGGTTCGAGGGTCTCGCTGGTCTTCGTTTTCTCTGTGTCTCTGTGTCTCTGTGGTGAGGCCGCTCATAGCAACCACCTCAATGAAGCTCAGAACTT
>DATFVD010000126.1:0-4777 GCA_035260505.1 Terriglobales bacterium | reverse complement strand
ATCAGGGAGCGCCGGGTTAAACCGGCATGCTGTAGGGAATGAAAGAGTCCCACAAGAAAGGAGACAGCGACTCCATCTTGGCCCTCAGTCTTGCAGGTGGCATCGCGAGATGTCGCTTGAAGCGTAGACAGGGGTATCGGTGGGCCGGGCTATTGAGCTTCGAAAAACGCAAAAGCAGGACGCCGACTCTTTCCTGATGGAGGAAGGCACCACGGCTGTTTCGCGATAAACGCGAGTGAGCAGTCGGTCCTGCGTAGTCGGAGAACCCGCGCACGCTGAGAAACAACATGCACGAGAACCGGGAGACCTCTGGAGCGCCTCGGCCCGAAAGGGAACGAGGCCGGTCCGCGAAGGCGCAAAGCCAGAAGGCGGACGCGCACGCTCTGGAGGAGTCGGACCGCACCATACTATCGATGAACCAGACGAACAAAGAAGAGCGATCTTCGGCGGAGCCTGGGGAGAAAAGGGTGCGGGCCAAGGAGAACATCGTTCAACCCAACACCATCCCGACACAGAGCGGGGAACGAGTGTCCCAAGGATTGAGCGGTGTGCGAGAAGCAGCAAAGAAAAGGAGGCAAGAACGGTTCACGACTTTGCTCCACCATGTGAACGTGGATTTACTCCGGGACAGCTACTACGCCTTAAAGCGGCAAGCAGCCCCGGGAGTGGATGGCGTGACGTGGCAGGAGTATGAGACCGGGTTGGAAAGTCGACTTACCGATCTACACAACCGGGTACACCGTGGAGCGTATCGGGCGCAGCCCTCACGAAGAGTCTACATACCGAAGGCTGACGGGCGGCAACGCCCGTTGGGCATTGCGGCGCTGGAAGACAAGATCGTACAGCAAGCCGTGGTGACCATCCTCAATCAGATTTATGAGGTGGACTTCCAAGGATTCTCGTATGGGTTTCGGCCCGGGCGCAGCCCGCATCAAGCGCTGGACGCGCTGACGATGGGCCTCCAAAGGAAGCGTGTGAACTGGGTGCTCGACGCCGACATTCGAGGGTTCTTTGACAACATGAGCCACGATTGGACGATGAAGTTTGTCGAGCACCGCGTGGCCGATCGCCGGCTCCTGCGTCTGATCCAGAAATGGCTGAAGGCGGGGGTATCGGAAGACGGCCAGTGGTCGGAGAGTAAGGTAGGAACACCGCAAGGAGCAGTGGTTTCACCGCTGCTTGCCAATGTGTACCTACATTACGTTTTCGATCTGTGGATCGAGGCTTGGCGCCAGAAAGTGGCCACGGGTGATGTAATCGTCGTCCGTTATGCCGATGATCTGGTGGTGGGCTTCGAAAACCGAATGGAAGCCGAGCGATTCCTAAAAGCGTTTCGGGATCGACTGGCCAAGTTCGGACTGGAACTACATCCAGAGAAAACGCGACTGATCGAGTTTGGGCGGTTCGCCGCCCAAGATCGGGAGAAGCGTGGTGAAGGGAAGCCGGAAACCTTTACGTTCCTGGGTTTCACGCACTACTGCGGGAAGCGCCGGAGCAATGGAGCGTTCATCGTCTGGCGGAAAACGGCGAAGAAGCGCATGGTGGCGAAGCTGCACGCACTTAAAGCAGAACTGCGCTGCCGAATGCACGAGCCGGTGGCCGCCGTCGGTGCATGGCTCCGAAAGGTTGTGAACGGCTATTACCGCTACCACGCGGTCCCCGGCAACATCGACCGGTTAAGTGTTTTCGGGCAACGCTTGCGGCGATTGTGGTGGCTCATCCTACGCCGACGTAGTCAACGACGAGTGTCGTGGGATCAGCTTCTCCCGGTCTTCAAGCGGTGGTTTCCAGCCCCACGCGTTTTGCATCCTTATCCTATAGTCCGCTTTCTCGCCACCCATCCAAGGTGGGAGCCGTATGCGTAGAAGCGCTCGTACGGATCTGTGCGGGGGGCGATCAGTGATGATCGTCCCTACCGCGTCCATGTCAGCCACGCAGTACGGCTTTATAGCTCTTCGGGCTATAATCTGGAACTAGACGCTGAAATTTTGATGGCTCAATAATGGTCCTCATCGAGGCCGACAAGACCCAACGACTCAAGCTGCTTGGTGAAGACACTTGTGCCTTACTGCGCATCATTGAAGCCTCCTTTGGAGTGAAGTTCACCGAGGACGAGTTTGTTGAGGCGAAGACCATCGGAGAACTCGCCGAGTGCATTTTCAGCAAGCTGGAGCAGCCTTTATCGGAAAAGTGCCTCAGCGCTGTGGTTTTCTACCGGTTGCGCCGAACATTCATCCGTTTATTCGATACTTCGCGCGCAAAGATTACTCCGGAAACGCCCCTGCGCGAACTCATGCCTTGGAGGGACCGCAAGAGACAATGGCGGCGAATGCAGGAGCACTTGAGGTTTGTTCTGCCGGAACTGAGATGGCCCTTGTGGTTGGTGGCTTTGTCACTAGCGGTTGTAATCTCGGTCTTCACGCTGGGATGGACGCGACTGGTATCGTTCGCTGGTTCCGCTGTGGGCCTCTTTACGGTTTTGGGTGGATTCTTAGCTTTGGCCTTTCTGCTTAAACTTTCAGCTCCCCTCGCTAGGAATTTCCCTCGTAGCTGCGAGAGTTTCGGCGACCTTGTGAAACTGACGCTTTCTCGTAATTACGCGGGAATTGCATCTGAGTATGGTGTGTCATCTGAGCGGGAAGTTCTTCTGCTTCTGCGCCAATTGATAGCGGCGGAAGAAGGCATAGATGTTCAAGAAATTCTGCCAGATACCCTCTTTTCGGAAGGCCTGGAAATCTACTAAGCGAGACAGAATTGGGCCGACAATTGACCGTAGTGGAAGTGTAGTCGGCTTATCAGAAACTCACCCACTACCAGGCGTTGAAACTCCCTTAGGGTCTGGGCATCGCATTGCATGGAATGGGCTCGCGCGTGGCTATACAGTTGCGCATCCAATCTGGGGGAACAAACGTAGCATAATAAGAAGGCGTTCGAGGTTCGCGCCCCCGAGAGGAATCAATGTTGTTTCGCAAGTCCACGGGTTTAACGTATGCGGATGTCACGCCTAGGTCGGTCTACCTGGACCGCCGCAAATTTCTGCGCGGCCTGGGCGTTGCAGGGCTCGCGGCTGTCGCCGGCAAGAGTCTGATCGATCTCGTGGTTCCGTCGCGGAGCGTATACGCGGGCACGAAACTGACCACCATCAAAGGCCCCTTCAGCACCGACGAAAAAATCAATTCCTTCAACGACGTAACGCACTACAACAATTTCTACGAATTCGGCGTGGACAAAGACCAGCCCGCCAAGAATTCCCAAAAATTCGTCACTTCCCCCTGGGCCGTTTCCGTCAGCGGCGAGGTCAAGAAGCCGCGTAAGTTCTCCATGGACGAGATCCTCAAGCTCGCGCCTCTCGAAGAGCGCATTTACCGCCATCGCTGCGTCGAGGGTTGGTCCATCGTCGTGCCCTGGATCGGTTTTTCGTTCAGCACGCTGGCGAATCTGGTCGAGCCTACCCCGAAGGCGCGTTTCGTTGCCTTCGAAAGCTACTACGATATCGGCCAGATGCCGTTAGGACGATATGCCGGAATTTCGTTGCCCTATGTGGAAGGCTTGCGCCTCGACGAAGCCATGCACCCGCTAGCGCTTCTTTGCGTCGGCATGTATGGCGAAACGCTGCCAAACCAGGATGGCGCACCGGTGCGCATGATCGTACCGTGGAAATATGGATTCAAGAGCATCAAGTCCTTGGTGAAAATCCGTTTTGTCAAAGACCAGCCGCCCACTACATGGAATATGTATTCCTCGCAAGAGTACGGCTTCTATTCCAACGTGAATCCCGAAGTCGATCATCCCCGCTGGAGCCAGGCTCGCGAGCGCCGCCTCCCCGAATTCTTCAAAACCCATAAAACGCTGATGTTCAATGGCTACGCCGATCAAGTCGCCAGCCTGTACGCCGGTATGGATCTGCGCAAGAATTACTAGGCGGGAATCGCTGCGTGCACACCCTTCTCTCTAGCAAATGGCTCGTCAGCAAATGGACTAAAGCCCTTGTGTTCCTTTTGTGCCTCGGTCCGCTCGCCGCCATCATCTGGCCATTTGTTCGCGGCTACACCATTCCCAATCCCCTCGAGTTCATCCAGCACGCCACCGGCGACTGGACCTTGCGTTTCCTGGTCATAACGCTCTCCATCACCCCGCTGCGCCAGCTTCTTCGCCTCCCCGAGCTCATCCGCTTCCGCCGTATGTTCGGCCTTTTCGCCTTTTTCTACGCCTGCCTGCACTTCACCACCTATCTTTGGTTTGACAAGGTTTTCGACGTTCACGAAATTTGGAAGGACGTTTACAAGCGACCCTTCATCACCGTCGGCTTCCTCGCCTTCACCCTGCTCATTCCCCTGGCGATTACTTCCACCGCCGGCTGGATTCGCCGCCTCGGCGGCCGCCGCTGGCGCATCCTCCACCGCGCCATTTACATCAGCGCGGTCTGTGGAGTCATTCACTACTATTGGCTGGTGAAATCCGCGGTGATCCGTCCGCTGTTATACGCGGCGCTGGTGGGATTACTGCTGGCGTGGCGCGTAGGCGAATGGCTCCTGCGCCGCAGGCGAACCGCTCTTGCAAACGCGGCGGTGCCACAGCGAACTCCGATTAATGCTTCCCAGTGATTTGCTGATTAGTTCGGTTCGCTGGCTAGCGGGGCGTCCTCAAGGTCCAGACCCCAAAAGCGTGGCGCCGGTGTAAGAAACTCCACTCCCACGCGCTGGCGGTCCGCCGGCTCTCCTAGATACACGACGCGGCATTCCTGCTCTTCCTGCGTTTCCGGGTGCGTCAGCACCAG
>DATFVD010000125.1:0-13576 GCA_035260505.1 Terriglobales bacterium | reverse complement strand
TGCGGGAACCTGCTCCGCACTGCTTGCAGCGGGAGGTTCGACCGGCTTCTCGGGTTCCCCCCTGGGCGTGGGCGCGGGTACGAAGGTCTGCCGCTGCTCCGCCAGATCGAGGGCCGTCAGGGTGAGGCCGGCCATGCGTTCGAGCGCGATTAGATCGCGCTCTTCGAAAGCGTAAGGGTGATCGGAAAACAGCTCAAACAGGGCACGAACCTCTCCCGAACGCCGCAGCAACGGCAAAACGACGATGGACGCAATGCCCAAAGCCCGGCAAGTTTCCAGATTCACGCGCGGGTCGGTTTCCGCGTTGTCGCAGCGTAGTAACTGCCGGCGGACAATGCTTTCTCCGGTCAATCCCGAACGAACCTGCAGGCGCGCCCCCACTGCCGGCGCTGAAGAACCAGCGCTGGCGCGGCAAACCATCTCCTCACCCTGCGGCAAAGCGAGGGCAGTCCCGGTTGCGCCGGTGATGTACTGCGCCCGTTCCACTAACAGCTGGAGTGCGGAGTCCAGTTCCGCCTCTTCAAGGGTGCGGCTCCCATTGGACCTATCGACAGCTCCACCCACCGGAGAGGATTGACCCGTCGCTGTGGTCATTTCCTCAGCCGTGTCCTCGGCACCCGCTGCCGGGAATCGGTCTTCGGGTTGGGCGGATCCGTTCATGAAATTGCTGTCCCAGCCACTTTTCGGCAAGCGAATTCACCGCCAGCAAAATACAGCCGAGGATTTCTCCGAAGGGGCTAAACCGAGTCTCGCCTTGGAGACTCTAGCTGTCAAGGGTGTGCGTGAGAACTTGTGCGTGAGAACTCATGTTCGGATAACCCGGTGGAACGACCGAGGTCCACGCACAATTTCAAGGACTGTGGACAATCTGGTGCTTACTGCGACTTTCCGTCCTTGTGCCGCAACCATTCGATAAACATCTGTTCCTTTGGTTTATCGTAGGCCATGAGCAGGTGGCGAATGCTGCGTCCGCTGACAAAGTGGCAGACTTCTTCGGCCAGGTTCTTGGCGTGGTCGCCGGCGCGTTCGAGAGACTGCGTCATGAAGATAACCTGCAGGCTGGAGTGGTGCGTGACGTTCTCCGGATTCTCGATGTGACGCAGGAAGATGATATTTCGCAGGCGGTCCATCTCAGCATCGGCGCGCAGCACGTCGATGGCTTTCTTCACATCCTTTTGCGAAAAAGATTGGCCCACGTCGGACAGCATTTTCTCCAGAACCGTGGCCATCTGGGTCAAGTCGCGAGCATCCTGTGCGTCGAGGCGGTCTCCCGCAGCTTGCGCGCTGGTGGCAAAACTCAAGAGCAAATCCCCGATGCGCTCCAGTCCGATCATCACTTTCATGCACGCCAGCAACTGCCGGGTCTCGGCTTCCGGGACACGGGTGATGGTTGAGGTCACACCGGAGTCCACTTCCATGTCAATGGCATCGAGTTCTTTTTCGCACTCCCGGATGGCGTTCAGGCGGGACATCGATCCGGTGGCAATTCCCTCAGCCGCGATAGCCGCAGCCTCGCGGGCCAGTTCGCAAGCTTCCACGGTCCGCTGCACCAGGCCTGAGTGCGAAGGCGCGGGCGAGGGCGTTTTTGCACCGGCTGTGCTCATAGGCTGCGACTCATAGCCTGTCACTCATCAGCCTGTTACTCATCAGTAAGATCGCCTGCTTCGTTGAATGCCCGATCCAGGCGAACGCAAGCGGCATCAACCCAGAGTTTGGCACACATCCAAACAAAAGCATAATTCCCGGCGACTCGAGGCAGGTTACAACCCGGTGAATTTCGTGTTGTCGGCGAATGGAACAGTCCGATACCGGCCGAGTTTCTGGTTGCCCGCAACTCGCCAAACCGCGCCGAGGGCGAGACACATTCGGGACGACCGGCTATATAATTGCGCGCTCAAATCGCCCTTGCCTATGGCACAAAACTCGGAACCTACGAGATCATCGCCTCTCTCGGTATCGGCGGGATGGGCGAGGTGTACCCGGCGCGTGAGGCACGCCTGGATCGGAACTTTCCACTCTGGCGCAGGAAGCCAGATTGGACCTTCTGGAGTTGCTCAACTCCGACGGAGACAAGAATCATTTGGTTCAATATGTGAGGGACAAGTACTAAAGGGGCCAAAAGCTGCTGCCAAATACGACCTTGCGACGGTTCGTCGCGGGAATCAGCGGAAACAACACGTTGGCGAAGCACTCTGCCAGACGAATCCAGGCAAGATGCTTCGCCTCCGTTAGTCTCCAGCACCCGGCTGGTGTCCTCTCGGGTGCCACAGCATTTCACTTCTCATCTCTACCTTTCACTTCGACTTTCACCCGCATCCTAAAGATGGATGCAGCACTCAAAAAGATGACTCCTAGCGACTAAACTTGTTGAGCACGTTGCGCGTGATCTGCTCGGCCGCCGGATTGCGGCAACTCACCAGCCCCGGATGAGCCGCGGCTTGCCCGCATTGGACGCGGAAAGCCGGGCCATTGTTGGCGCCATCGGGCGTCGTGAGTCCGGTGAAATAGTCGTCGAGTCCCCAGCTCCATTGATTGGTGGCGACATTGAACACCCACGCCCCGCTGTTTGCCTGATAGATCGTCATGGCCCAGTCGTAAGGATAGTAAAGAGGCGGCGATTCTCCGAAGTTCGGTGCCGGCGTGTAGAGCAGCATCAGCAGGCCGGGAGGGGTAGTGGCCGGGTTAAGGCTGGTTTCGTTATATTCCGTTCCGATCAGACCCGGAATCACATCATTGGCGTGAAGACCAGTGTTGGCAAACACCCAGTGATTGACCGGAGCAAACGTCGGTACCACGATGTCATCGCTGTCAATGACAGCTGCGTCGAGGTCCCACATGCCGCCGGCGACTCGCTCCTCGGTCTCACTCACTCCGTTCAAATCCAGATGCGATGCGTAGTTGGATTCCTTGCTCTTGCACGCCTCGCCCGCGGCGCAATCGGAGTTCGTGCTACACGCAAATGTTTCCGCCGGATTGATGTCGAACGGGGCGGAGGGATCATTCAGATCGGTTTCCCCGGCATGGGGAACTACGCATCGGTTTGTGGGAGCCAGAGAGATCGTGCGGTTGGGCTCACCGTTCAGGTCGGGAAGCAACTCGACAGGCCAATAAATGTAGTTAGCTCCGAAGAAACCAAGGTGTACGCCCAGATCGCGGGCTCCAATAATATTTGCCTTCATTTCTTCCGAAACGTACTCATCGTGTCCACCAGAGATGTAACCCTTGGCTCGCAGCAACTGGTTGATGTTTTCGTGAGTGTCAACATCCGTGATGTAGGTGACGTCATAGCCTTCGTGTTCCATCCAGCGGACCAGGTTGAAATCCATACCGGCCGGAGCGATGTTGTGCAGGAAGTCTCCCGCGCCCATTCCGTAGTACGGACTCACTGCCTGGGAGTAGATGGTGACAGGAGTATTGGCGATCAGATCCGTGCGGTATGGACGGCTGAACGAAACTGCCCCGGCTTGAATTCCGCCTTCCTTTCCTCTTCGATATCCCGGCAGGCCTTGGAAGGCCGGGTTGGTATTGAACTCATATAGCGAGACACCGACCCACCCGTTTCCGGGGCCGCCCGGCCAGGGATTGTAGGCCTGATAGGAGATGACCGATTGCTGATAGACAAGCTTGGCCCGCCGCGAATCGCGAACCGTGAAGGTGATGTAGCTTTCCTTGCCGGAGTCGTTGCCATGCAGCTTCGCGAGATAAATGCCACTCAGCCAGCTATACGGAATCTGGATTACGAAGGGTTGGATCCAGTGGCACTCGATGATGCCCGTGACCGGGTCGGGGTCCGGTGTCACCTGCAACACTCCGGGTAAAGTTTTCGGCCCCAGCACGAGCCGGCCGCCGGTGCCGCCGTACCAACCCATGCGGTAGATGCTGAGCGTATAAGTGGCATCGCCGGTGCTCACGAACAGATCGATATACCCATGATTCGGTACGCTGGTGAGTGAGGCATACCCTTCAATCTGGCGGTTGTCGGCGGGATCCGTGAGCTGCCAGTCCGTCGTACCGGGCAGCAGATTCTCTTTCTTGATCCGGTTCGTGTTTGCCAGTGAAGTCTGCACTGCTGCCACCAAGAGCAGCATCAGGAGCAACCCCATCTGTACGCTGGTCGATGCAGATGATTGAATGAAGCGTTTCATAGGAAATCTCCACTGAGTCAAGGCAAGATGCTTCGCCTTCGTTCGACTCCAGCACCCGGCTCTCTCGGGGGCCACGGGTCGTTTCACTTCTCACCTTCACGTTTCACTTCGACTTTCACCCGCATCCAGGGATGGATGCAGCACTCAAAAAGATGTTCCCCCTTGGACAGATTTGTGACCTGGGTTTGGCTGCCTTGAAGGATTCGAGTTTTGGCGACCGCGACGTTCTTAAAGCCGCCGGCACATTCGGGAACCGTCTCCTCTCCCGCGTTGAGCCCCGGTATAAAGCCGCCCCCGAACTTCGCCACCTCGGTGAAGGTGTGCGGCTCGCCGCCCTGGTCAACTACGGTAAGAGTGGTTCCCTCTTTGATCTTGACCGTGTCAGGTTCGAAGTCCCATCCCGGGTCTGGAGTTCCCGCGGCTGCTTTTGTAAATAGGTCGGACAACGTTGTGGTGTATCCAAGCACGGCCAGCGCGACGTTCTTGCAGAAGTCAGGCCCCAGCACGGCATTGAAGGTGACCGGATCGCATTCGTCCAAGGCCACAACCTGAGTGACACTTGGCGCTTTGGCTTGCGCAACCGCTGCGGGCACAAGACCGAGTGCCACCGCGGCGACAAAAAACGTCGCGAGAAGGCGTATTGTTAGGATTCTCATCTTGGATTCTCCTTTGAATTGTGGTCACGGCCTTAGTGCTGACCGCGCCTGTTTTTCTTGCCTGTCACTTCCTATAGCGAGAACTGTCGCCAAAACCTGCAATCGAGGAAGAAAGCATTCCTGCCCCCAGGCTCACAGGGCCGAAACTGCCGATTGGTGTGCTAATGTTTCCTGTGACCGCCCCTGGACTTCCCCCTTGCGGTGCAGAGGCTTTGGGATGGATGAGGCCCTCGGACACGAGATTACCGAACTGCTTCAGGCGTGGCGCCAGGGCGATGAAGGTGCTCTGGAGAAGCTAACTCCTCAGGTTTACCGGGAGCTGCATCGGGCAGCGAAACGCTGCATGGCACGGGAACGTGACGGCCATACTCTACAAACCACGGCGCTGATCAATGAGCTTTACCTGCGCCTCTCCGATCTGAAGCTGATTGACTGGCAGAACCGCGCGCATTTCTTTGCCCTGTGTGCGCGGCAGATGCGGCGCATTCTCACCGACCAGGCCCGCGCCCGGCAGTCGCATAAACGCGGAAGCGGGGCGCAACCGGTCTCGCTAGATTTGGCTTTGGTGGTTGCCCCTGAGACTAGTGCCGATTTGGTTGCGGTGGATGAGGCTCTGAATCAGCTCGCGAGGGTGGACGAGCGCAAGAGCCAGGTTGTCGAGATGCGTTTTTTTGGAGGCCTGAGCGTAGAGGAAACCGCGGAGGTGTTGAAGGTTTCACCCGAAACTGTGATGCGGGATTGGAGGTTAGCCAAGGCCTGGCTGCTGCGCGAACTGAGCGGAGAGAAACCCGATGGAGCGTGAGCGCTGGGGACAAGTCGAACAAATCTTTCACGCTGCCCTGCAAGTGGAAGAAAGCCGCCGAAGCGAACTCGTGAGACAGTCGTGTGCCGGGGATGATGACCTCTGCCGCGAGGTGGAATCGCTGCTGGCGCATCACAGTGAATCCGCGAGTTTCATCGAAACGCCGGCATTTGCTGACGCGAGCGCGTCTCCACTGCGACCACGTAGCTCTCGATCTTTAAATCCAAAATCTGGCTTAGCCGACACTGTGATCGGCCATTACCGCGTTCTGGGTAAGATCGGCGGCGGCGGCATGGGCGTGGTTTACGAGGCCGAAGATTTGAAGCTCGGCCGCCACGTTGCGCTGAAGTTCCTTCCCGAAGAACTCGCCGAAGACCCGGAGTCCCTTCAGCGTTTTGGCCGCGAGGCACGCGCTGCCTCCGCGCTGAACCATCCGAATATCTGTACGATTTACGAGATTAACGAAGCCAATGGCCGCGCCTTTATCGCAATGGAGCTGGTGCAGGGGAGGACCCTGCGCGAGCTGCTTGCCTCGGGCTCGCTGCCAATGCGAAAGGCGATTGAGATCGCGGCGCAGGTTGCGGAAGGTCTGACCAAGGCGCATGAAGCGGGCATCGCGCACAGGGACTTAAAGCCCGAGAACCTGATGGTCTCTGACGATGGATTCGTCAAAATCCTCGACTTTGGCCTGGCGAAGCTTGCGGCACCCAGCGGGTCGGATATTTGCACCACGTCGACGACGCCCGGTCTGATTATGGGAACGGTGGGATACATGTCGCCGGAGCAGGCCAGCGGCGATCGGCTGGATTTCCGGTCAGACCAGTTCTCGTTCGGCCTCGTGCTCTACGAGATGGTGACCGGGAAACGTCCCTTTAAGAGAAGCACCGCAGCGGAGACCCTGGTGGCCATTCTTCGGGAACCGCCGGAACCGATCACAAGACAAAACCGCGACGCGCCCGCTCCCCTGTGTTGGGCGATCGAACGGTGCCTGGCGAAAGAACCCGATAAGCGCTACGTCTCTACCCGAGATCTGGCACGGGAACTTGCAACCATTCGCGACCGCTTCTCAGAGAAGCCGCTTCAACTGGGGGAGGCGCGCCCGGCGAATCTTCCTGTGCAGCGAACCGGGTTTGTAGGGCGCGAGAAGGAAGTAGCTGCCGTTAAAGAACTGCTGCTGCGTCCGGATGTGCGCCTGGTCACGATCACGGGTCCGGGCGGCATCGGCAAGACACGCCTCGCGGTGGAAGTGGCGAATGGCCTGGTCGAGAGTTTTCCAGGTAGCACTCATTTCGTTTCGCTCTCCTCGCTAACCGATCCGGGATTGATCGCTTCCGTGATCGTTCAGGCATTGGGAATCCGCGAGGCGGGAGGTCAGTCGCCGCTCGAAATACTCAAGAAGAATCTGCAGGATTCATCGCGCGCGCCAATGCTGCTCCTGCTGGATAATTTCGAGCACCTGGTTCAAGCGGCGCCTACTGTGGCAGAACTCCTGGCCACGGGACCCAATCTTAAAATCCTGGTAACGAGCCGAGCCGCATTGCATGTGTACGGCGAACATGAATTTCCGGTGCCGCCGCTTGCGCTCCCGGATTCGCGGTCCGTGCTTTCCGTGCAGGTCCTGTTACAGTGCCCCGCCGTCGCCCTGTTTTTGCAACGCGCCGTCGCCGCCAAGCCAGATTTTGAACTTAACCGGGAAAACGCGTCCGCCATCGCCGAGATTTGCGCCCGGTTAGATGGCTTGCCTCTCGCCATTGAGCTCGCAGCCGCCCGAGTTAAAGTTCTTTCGCCCTCTTCCATGCGCACACGCCTGGCGAGCCGGTTGCAGCTATTAACGGGCGGTGCGCGGGACCTGCCACAGAGGCAGCAGACACTTCGCGCCGCCATCGATTGGAGCTACGATTTGCTCGACGTTGCCGAGCAGAAGCTTTTCCGAAGATTGTCGGTCTTCGTGGGCGGCTGCAATCTGGAAGGTGCGGAGGCAGTGTGCAACACCAACAGCGATCTCGATTTGGACCTGCTCGACGCCATGGCATCCATGGTGGATAAGAGCCTGGCGCAGCAGGTGGAACAAGCAAAGGGAGAATCGCGGTTCGCCATGCTGGAGACAATTCGTGAGTACGCTCTGGAAAAACTGGAAGCCAGCGGAGAGGAGGCACTGACGAAACGCGCCCATGCCGCATACTGCCTGGTGTTGGCAGAAGAGGAGGCTACGGAGCAGAGCGGCGCGGAGGGGTCAGAATGGCTGCAGCGCTTCGCGTCCGAACATGACAATTTTCGCGCGGCCCTGGAGTGGCTGACGGAAACCGGAGATGCGGAATGGGGCCTGCGTCTCGGCACCGCTCTATTTCGTTATTGGGAGATTCGCGAGTACCTCGCCGAGGGCAGGGACAGGCTGGGTAGACTGCTGAAGCTCGCAGGAGCGACAGCTCCCACGAAGCTGCGCATGCGCGCGCTCTTTGCCGCGGGCGTCCTCGCTGGCGAGCAGGGAGATTACGCTTCGGCGGAAGCACTCATCAACGAGAGTCAGGACATCGCCCATGGGTTGGGGGACAAGACGGGTATTGCCGTCTCTCTGAACGCGCTGGCGGTCTTTGCCCGCGACCGGGGAGATGCCGCGACTGCGCGCGTCCTCTTCGAGGCAAGTCTTGGGCTGTGGAGGGAACTCGGCGACCAGAAGGCTGTTGCTCGGGCTCTCAGTAACCTGGCCAATGTCCTCAAGCTGCAGGGAGACTACGACCGCGCACGCGCGCTATACACAGAGTGTCTTGCCATCTTCCGCGGACTGGGAGACCGAACGGGCGTGGCCTGGTCGCTGAACTACCAGGGGGATGTGGCGCGCGATCAGGGTGATTCCGCCGCCGCGCAGGCGTTGTACGAACAGGGCTTGGTAATTTTTCGGGAGCTCGGTGACCGATGGGGCATTGCCGGCACGCTGGCTGATTTAGGAAGCCTGGCGAGAGAACAACGAAATTATCCAAGAGTCCACTCTCTCTATCAGGAAAGCATAAAACTTTTCCAGGAACTGGAACATAAACGCGGAATTGCGCGCCTGCTGGAATGTTTCGCGTGCTCAGCGGCTGCTCAATCCCAGGCAGAGCGTTCCCTGCGGCTGGCGGGTGGAGCGGCTGCGTTGCGCCAGAATATTGGCGCTCCGCTCACGCCGGCGGAACAGGCCAAACTGGAAGTAAGTCTGCATCTGGCGCGGCAGGCATTGAGCAACACCGCAGGCGTGGCGGCCTGGTTAGAAGGTTGGACTTTGCCGGTTGAAAAAGTTGTTGAAGAGGCGCTGATGCCGGATGCTCAGCCTAACTCGTATTAAATCCGCATGCCCCCGGGAGTTTCAGCCACTGCTACTCCGCGCTTGCCGCGTCGAGAAGCCGGCGCACGGCAGAGACGCGATTGGCAGGAAGGCCCACGCGCCTGGCGTGCTCCTGGATCGTCGCCTCGTCCGGAGCGAGATAGACGCAGTACACCTTGTCTCCGGTTACGTAGCTATGGAGCCACTGGATCTCGGGACCCATTCCCTTCAGAACATTAACCGACTTTTGGGAGACTTCCCGCAATTGAGCGTCGGATAAATTTCCAGCTCCCGGGATTTCGCGTTCGATAACGAATTTGGGCATGGGCTCCCCCGATGTGCACAGATGCTAGCATGCAGATGGAGCAGCTTCAAGACGGCTTGGCCGAAGCTCTCCCGGTCAGCGAAAAATCGCCTGGGAATATAACGCACGAGGTCGCCATGGATATTCGATCGCTTCAGAAGCCGCTAAAAGACCAATACCGCAATGACCCAAATGCCTCGCATATCACGATCCGGGCGAAAGGTTCACAGACGGAGGTTCCGGTGACATGCTCGGTCGATCTCGGACGCGCCATCTACCAGGCCGAGGCCCACAAGGGAGTCGGAGGCGCCGGTGCCGGTGCCTGTTCCGGCGACCTCTTGCTGGGGGCCCTGGCGGCTTGCGCCCAGATCACTTGCCAGATGGTAGCAGCCGCTATGGGCATCCCAACCGAACGCATTGAGGTCACGGTGGAAGGAGACTTGGATCTCCGGGGTACCCTTGGCATATCCAAAGACGTGCCCGTCGGCTTCGAGAGCATTCATCTTAATTTTGACGTCGTTGCGCCTGAGGCAACCCCGGAACAGCTGCACGGATTGCGCGAGAAAACAGAGCAGTATTGCGTGGTGATGCAGACCTTAATGCGGCCGCCGAATCTGCAGACCAAGTGGGGTGGTTCCGATTGAACAGCGGCCGCGATAAGTCTCCCCAGACATACCGGCTCTCTGTTCCCCAGCGCCGCACCTAGTTGACGCCGGGCGTTCCCTTCCAATCGATAACGCCCACCAGGTTCCAGGGGTTCCCGATGAGATTCATTTGCAACTCTCCCTGCTTATCGATGACGAGTTCCGCTGCAGGGTAGAAGACGCCCGTGCTCTTGCTCTTGTCGGTGTCGTTCAAGTCGAATTCGCCGGCCGTCAAGTTGTAGGCGGTAGATCGGGTGTCCCAGTACACTTCACCGAACCTGAGGAGCCGGTTCGTGACAAAGCGAATCTTCCGTCCAGTTGGGGTTGGAATCACTTGGATGTAACTGCAGTCGTACCCAAGAGTGCCCGTGACCTCGATGTGACCCGCGGCTTTCATCTTGCTGAGCGCGTTCACCAACCCTTGATCCTTGCCGCTCTGGAATGCATCGACCAGAATCTGCTTGTCTGCCTCGGTAGAGTAATCATAGATGTTTAGTGTGATGCTGAATTGAGATCCCATCTGGGTGCTCGTGCCCATGGCAGTAGCTTCAATCGTCTCTGACTTATTAGCGGCAAAACTGGCAGTACTTCCTGCGATGAGCAGGCCGGTAATCAGCAAACTGCCGAGGGCAAGCTTGAAACTTCTTGGAGCCGCATTCTTCTGTTGCAACATTTCCGTTCCTCCTTCTGAGTTATGAGCTGCAAAATTGGGTCGGCCACGTGAACCACTCGCTATGGAAGACGTGGCCGGACTGCGTCAACTAAATCGACCCTACGACCTGTGCTTCGGGGTCTTCGCATCCAGAGTCGAGATCAAGGGTTCGGCTGCATGGGGCACGGTGACCGTTCCGGACAGCACTATGTCCTTCGCAGAAATCTCCCGGCCGTACACACGGCGGTTGTCGCCATTGTCCGGACGGATTGTGGAGCCTTCGAGGGAAACTCCGGCAAAAAGACCGCGCGCCCTTGAGTAACTCAAGATTTCTGCTCGCAGAGTCGCGTCCGTGTCGGCCGACGCATCGCGCCCGACCGGGCCCGCGGCAATGGAAGCATCCGCTCCCAGCTTCACCTTGCTGGCGAGGATGCCGCTCGCGCCCCGCTCATTCATCACGAGCAATACAAAATCGGTAGCTTGTCCGCCGATCTGAAAGCCAAAGCTTCCGCCCTCGAGGGCCATCATCGTAGGAGCGCCCCAGGGTCCCGTGAAGTTTTCACCCTTGCGGCACGACATAGCACCTCGCCCGTAGCTTCCGCCGACGATGAATGCGGCCTTCAGGACAGAGGGAAAGACAACTACGCAATCGGCTTTGTCGAGTAACTCCTGCGGAATGCTGTCAGGAACGTCAAGAATCTCTTTCAAGACCGTGCCGGAATTTCTCAATCGGTCGTTATCTTTTGATTGGTCCGATGCGCTCGCCACCCCGGCAAGGAGCGGTACAACGGCCAATAGAATGGTGATCAGTCTAGCCAAAAACTTTCGCATGTCATTTTCCTCTCGTCGTTTTTTGAAACTGTTTGTGCGTTACTTTTGCCGTCCCGGGGGGATCCGCCCAAGTTATTCCGTTTCGCCAACCGCTGACAGCGAGTCTCTTTCGGCGGCCGCAGCTTTGGCCGCATTTTGTTCGGTTTTCGACGACAAGATCTGTATGCCGGAATCCTCTCCCTCAACCCAAACTTGGCTCAGAAACTCATCCTTTCCGTACTTATTGAAAGTGACATCACTCTCGGTATGAGGAGTATTCGAGGCGGTAACTAAATACTCCACGAAGACCGAGTGTGTGCCATCGGCGTCTTCGATCAATAACAAGTTGTCTTCTGCGTTCGGCACACTCGCCGTATAACTACCGGGGGGCATCTTTGCATCCCCCGCATAAAACGCGGAGGGTGCGTCAAATGTCACCCGCATGGAGGTCTGCGCCATGGCCGGGATTGCGCCCAGGACTGAGAGCAAACCCATCAGCCCAATCAGTTTCTTTACAGCGTTCATTTTGTTTTCTCCTTCTTTCGGTCATTTTTAGGGTTTGGACTTGTCATCCTGACAAGTCCGCCATGCCCTGACGAAGTAAATGCATTAACCCTGCCAAAGTTGAGTGGGGCAGGAGATCATTGGCAAGTGGTTGAATGCAGGGGAAGATTAGGACCGCACGATCGCAATCTTGAGGTCCCACCGATCCGCTTTGCGTCACTCTTTCGACAGGTGTCGCCCTGTGGTCACTCGCAGACTGGGACATCTTTGGTGTGCTCTACGTTCACGGAGTAATGCGCCGAGCTACGCGGACTAAACCTGCGCCGTGGAAGGCAACGCAATCGCTATTTCCGCGATGCTCAAGCCTGCATCAAGATTGATGGTGTGTGACAGCATGTCCATGAAATGGACGTAACTCGGCGAAGGAGAACGGGAGCTTTTAGAAACGCCTCCCTGATCGCGCTTCAAGCGACCCTGGGGCGGCAACTCATTCGGAACTCAATCCATCTCGAAGGCGAGATATTGCAGTTTCCCGTTTCGTTCGACCTGGAGA
This sequence comes from Terriglobales bacterium, assembly GCA_035260505.1. GTDB lineage: Bacteria > Acidobacteriota > Terriglobia > Terriglobales > Acidobacteriaceae > Acidiflorens. The sequence continues at coordinate 1,208 of DATFVD010000125.1, read as the reverse complement.
ACGACCGGATCACCAGGCCTGAGTGCGCGGACGATCGTCTGTAACTGAGACACCGTCTGCAGCGGGGTGCGATCGATTGCACGAATAATGTCCCCGGTCTTCAGTCCTGTATCCGGGGTTCTTGACTCAGCGGCCTGGGCTAGCACTACGATCCCGGATTCGCTGCGCGCGCTAGCCAGCACTGACCTCACGCTCCCGTCCAGATCCGTGACAAAAACGCTCAGCTCCCGAAGCAAGCTCTTCTGCACGTCAGGAACATCAGCTAACTCGTCGAGCTGGTCGTGGTACACCTTCACCGGAATATTGAAGGACATCCGGCTCGTACCGCGAAGCACATCGACCTTTACAACCTGGTCAGCGGGATGCAGGTAGAGTGCAGCCATGAAATCGGGAAGACCCAGGATTGGGTGGTCATCGATGGCGAGCACGATGTCCTGTACCTGCAGACCCGCCGCTTCCGCCATTCCTCCGGGAAGCGTGTCGGAAATGATAGTTCCCCAGCTCCTCGCCAAGGCCAGGCCGTCCGCTAGTGTAGGGGTGATGGTCTGTGCTTTCGCGCCGATTGCGACTCGCCGCACATGGCCGTACTTGCGAAGATTCTGATAATCGAAATTGACGATAGCCGCGGGAATTGCAAAACCGAGCCCTTCGCTACCGCCGCCAGTGCTTAACATTAAGGTGTTAAGACCCACCACATTGCCATCGATATCCACCAGCGGACCACCGCTGTTTCCGGGGTTCATCGCGGCATCAGTCTGGATATACACCATAGGCGCATCGGGATCGGGTTGCCGCGCGACCGAGCTGACCACGCCCATCGAGACTGAATCTCGAAGTCCCTCGGGGCTGCCGATCGCAAGCACCAGTTCTCCCTGGCGGACTCGCTTCTCACTGGCCAGAGTAAGCGTGGGCAAGTTCGACGCTTCCACCTTAAGGAGCGCCAAATCCGATGCTTTGTGTGTGCCTATCAGTTTGGCGTCGAAGATCTGCGTGGCGCGAACGGGCTGGGGTTCCAGCGGGGACTCTGTAGGCGGCGGTGGAAGGATCACGCGGATGCGTTGCGCGCCTTCCACCACGTGGGCGTTGGTCATGATGTATCCGTCAGGATCGACGATGATCCCCGACCCGATAGCATGCTCCCGGACGATGACTGCCGTATTGGTGTGTCCGTGATCCTCCAACGGGCCGTAGCCGGTGACCACGATCTG
>DATFVD010000124.1:0-4293 GCA_035260505.1 Terriglobales bacterium | reverse complement strand
GCCCGCGGTTTCCTGTTCGGTTTCGCCGCCGCCCTTCGCCTCCTTGGAAGCCGGTGTCTTGGTGATGCCGTGCGAGATGTAGTTCACGACGTCGAGGCGCGTGACGCCCTGCTGGTGCAGGAAATACACGGCATGGGAGTCCTTCTCGCCGAAGATCGCGACCAGCACGTTGGCGCCGGTCACTTCCTTCTTGCCCGAGGACTGGACGTGCAGGATCGCGCGCTGGATGACGCGCTGGAAACCGAGCGTCGGCTGGGTATCGATTTCCTCGGTGCCCGCGACCGTGGGGGTGTGCGCGGCGATGAAGTCTCCGAGCGCTTTCCTCAGTTCGTCGGTGTTGGCAGCACAGGCGCGCAGCACTTCCGCGGCGGTCGGATTGTCCAGCAGCGCGAGCAGCAGGTGCTCGACGGTGATGAACTCATGCCGCTTCTGGCGCGCCTCTACGAACGCCATGTGGAGACTGACTTCTAGTTCCTGCGCGATCATCTTTCGTCCCCGACCCCCATCAGATCAGCGAGTGGATCGGGCTTCCTTGTTCTCACGTTTCCTCCATCACGCATTGTAGCGGGTGCTGGTGCTTGCGTGCGTAGCCGCGAACCTGCTCGACCTTGGTGGTGGCGACGTCTTTGGGGTAGATCCCGCAAATGCCCATGCCTTCCCGATGGACTTTGAGCATGACCTGAGTCGCCTTTTCCCGCGTCATGGAAAAGAACCTCTGCAGCACGATGACGACAAATTCCATCGGGGTGTAGTCGTCGTTCAAAAGGATGACCTTGAACAGGGGAGGAGGCTTGAGTTTGGCTTTCTTGGCCTCGAGTAGAGCACCTTCTCGCATGCGGGTCGCCATACCTCACTTAACTTATGCCAGAAGCTTCCACCCGTCAAACCGCTCGGGCCCGCAGCGAGTGGAAAAGTCACGAGCCGCATGCACACCCTGTCAATCGGAACGCCTTCCATTCATGTAGGCACATCGTTGATAATGTAATCGCTGTCGCAACGCCACGCAACCTCCAAACGTGTCGGTAGAACAAAGGGTTGACGCTCTCCAGGGCACTTGACGCCGTCGCTCAAAGCGCGTAAAAGGCTTCCCTGTGTTTGTCCTCCAAGCGGTCTGCAGGCTCACATCCCTCTGCTGCGTTGAAGTACAGGCATAGTTGGGAAGGTTCCCCGGTTCTAAAATTCAGGAAGGTTCTATGCCAACAGGTACGGTTAAGTGGTTCAATGATGCTAAGGGTTATGGGTTCATAACCCCGGATGACGGCGGCGAGGATTTGTTTGCGCACTTCTCCGCGATTCAGATGAGCGGGTTCAAAACGCTCAAGGAAGGACAGAAAGTCCAGTTCGAAGTCACGCAAGGCCCGAAGGGCAAGCAGGCTTCGAACATCCAGGCCGCAAGCTAGCGGCTCGCGTGGGCGGCGCAGCCGCCCACGGTCGCAAGTCCCTCTTGGTTTTCGGCCCCGGGAGCTCCCAGGGGTCCGGTTGCCGTTTTTGTCGTGAGCCGGGAAAAGCCTCCGCGTGGAGGCCTTTTTTCGACGTTCACGCGGGCTTCCGTCAGTGCACGCGCCGTCTGAGCTCTGCGTCCACCGCGCTCATGAATTCGTCGGTGCCGAGAAAAGCATGGTCCGGACGTATCAGGATTGCCAGATCCTTCGTCATCTTGCCCGATTCCACGACGTCGACGCAGACCTTTTCCAAAGTCTCGGCGAATCCGACAACGTCGGGCGTGCCGTCCATGCGCCCGCGAAATATCAGCCCGCGCGTCCAGGCGAAAATCGAGGCGATGGGGTTGGTTGAAGTGGGCTTGCCTTGCTGGTGCAGCCGGTAGTGCCGAGTCACGGTACCGTGTGCCGCCTCAGCTTCGACCGCCTTCCCGTCGGGGGACATCAAAACTGAGGTCATGAGCCCGAGCGAGCCGTAACCCTGGGCAACCGTATCGGACTGCACGTCGCCGTCGTAATTCTTGCACGCCCACAGATAGCCTCCGCTCCACTTGAGGCTCGCGGCCACCATGTCGTCGATCAAACGGTGCTCGTAAGTCAGCTTCGCCGCATCAAACTTGCTCTTGAACTCTTTCTCGAAAATCTCCTGGAACAGATTCTTGAATCGGCCATCGTAGACTTTGAGAATGGTGTTCTTGCTGGAGAGATATACCGAGTACTTGCGTTGCAATCCGTAGTTGAAGCAGGCGCGCGCGAAGCCGCTGATCGACTCGTCCAGATTGAACATCGCCAGGGTGACGCCGGCGCCCGGGGCCTTGAACACCTCGCGCTCGATCGCTGCCCCGCCGCCCTCGGGCTGGAACGAGAGCTTGATCGTTCCCGGGCCGTCGAACTTGATCTCGGTGGCTCGATACTGGTCGCCGAATCCGTGACGCGCGATGACCACTGGCTTGTTCCAGTGGGGAACGATGCGCGGCACGTTCTTGCATACGATGGGCTCCCGGAAAATCGTTCCGTCGAGGATATTGCGAATGGTACCGTTTGGGCTGCGCCACATCTGCTTCAGGTTGAACTCCCTGACGCGTCCTTCGTCCGGGGTGATGGTCGCGCATTTCACCGCCACGCCGTACTTCCGCGTGGCGTTGGCCGCGTCGATGGTGATCTGGTCGTTGGTCTTGTCTCTCGCCTCGATCCCGAGGTCGTAGTATTTCAGCTCGACATCGAGATAGGGAAGAATCAACTTCTCGCGGATCGTCCTCCAGATGATCCGTGTCATTTCGTCACCGTCCATCTCGACGATCGGATTCTTGACTTTGGTTTTGCCCACGGGAAGCTCCTGCAGTCTCGCTTTGAAAGGGATCGGCGGTGCGACCTTACGGCCATTGCGGCCGCGAAAACCACAGGCCCTCCGCTCTTGAGTGGGCGGTATTATAGCCAATTGCGCGAGCTTCTCCGCTGGGAAAGGAGAGAAGGGGAAGATCCGTAGCTCTTTGATTTTGAATATGAATATAGAGTTCCAGGCTGCATCGCCGACCACATTGCGCTGCCATGCTGACACGTTTGTCAACCTCGGGGAGGGCGGGGCGTTAGTGGGAGGGACTGGTTCCGAGCAAAGGACTGGTCACAAACTTGTTCCTTAACTCCACGAAGAGGAAAACATGAGGAAGCTGATCTCCATCCTGGTCGCCACGGTGTTCGCCGTTTCCAGCGGCGCGGCTCTGGCCGCGTCCCACACCGGCGCTCAGCCGATGAAGGACGACAAGAAGTCTGAAATGAAGAAGGGCGAGAAGAAGGCCAAGAAGGCCGGCAAGAAGGCCGCCAAGAAGGATGAAATGAAGAAGGATGAAATGAAGAAGTAAGTTGTCTCTCGACGAGACCAGGGCAGGGCTTCATTCCCTGCCTTTTTTATTTTCGCGGACTACGACCTCCAGCGTGAAAAAGATTCCCGCATCTCTTGCCGCCGCCGCGTGGATTGCCGCGGGCGTCGCGTTCGCCGAGTTGCCTGTCCTGGAGCTGTCAGCCGGGATTCACCTCATACGCGCCGAGGTCGCTTACACCTTCGAGACGCGGGCGCAGGGGCTCATGTTTCGCAAGCATCTCGGTCCGAACGAGGGCATGTTTTTCGTATTTCCGCAATCCGAACTTCACTGCATGTGGATGAAGAACACCCTGACCCCGCTCTCGGTGGCTTTCGTCGACGAGAAAGGAAAAATCGTCAGCATCTCGGACATGCGGCCGCAATCGGAAACTTCGCACTGCGCCGCCGCCCCCGCCAAGTTTGCGCTAGAAATGCCCGCTGGCTGGTTCGCGACGAAAGGCATCAAGCCGGGCACGACAATTCAGGGACTCGAGAAGGCTCCCGCCGCGCGCTAGCGCTCGCGCAAGAAAAAGCCGGCTGGCGCAGGCCAGCCGGCTGTCCTGCTGAACTTGCCTCTACCCGAAGTACAGAGCGGTATGCGCGCCCGCCGCCATGAAGTACAGCATCGGGATGGAGAACATCGTATTGGTGCGCGAGGCGAGGAAGGCCACGCGCCGCGCCTTGTTTTTTTCCTCGTCGCTTGCGGGGATGATGCCCAGGATCTTCTTCTGGTTGGGCCAGATCAGCGCCCACACGTTTATCAGCATGATTGTCCCGAACCAGGCGCCGACCCCGATCGGGTAATACGCCTTGTTGAGGAAGAAAAACGCCTCGAGGAAATGACGCCCCAACAGCGCCGCGCCGGCGAGCCAGGTGACGACCGCCGCCCAGCGGAACCAGAACAGCGCGCGGGGCATGACGTGCTTGCTGATGCCGGCGGCGGTGCCGTCGGCTGCCGCCGCTTTCGCTGCGGCGACATTGACGAAGTTGAAATAG
>DATFVD010000123.1:0-4400 GCA_035260505.1 Terriglobales bacterium | reverse complement strand
TCGGCGTGCCCGCCAGCACGCCCACGCCGGAGAGCGTGATTCCGTCGGGAAGATTTCCGGAAGCGATGGCCCACGTTGGAGTGCCGACGAGCCCGATGGCGCCCAGCGTGAACGGCCCGTAAGCTTGGTTCACATTTCCGTCGGGAAGGGTTTGCGTCGTTACATCTAGGATCAGCACTGTGAATCGCCGCGAGTCTTCATTATCGACTTCCGAGGTGAAGGTTGTGACAGTGACCTCGAAATTGAAACTCCCGCCCACTGTTGGCGTGCCGGAAATTCTCGAGTCATCAAAGGACAGGCCGGGTGGAAGCTGACCGCCAGTAATGAACCAATCCGCGCCCGCATCGCCGCTGGCTTCTACTCTTGCGCTGGTCGAGTAGCCGGGCGCCATTGCTGGCGCCCAGCCCTCTAAGAACCGGACTTGAAGGTTTCCCATTCATCCGGCTCGAGCACTCAAAAACGCCCCCATGAAAAACGAGGACGCGGCCTGGTGCAAAACGAATCAGACCTACTCGATACTGACTTGCTGCCGATTCGCACGGCGGTGGAATCACCGTCGTGTGTGAAGCTGCACCAATGGCTTACGCCATCGTCATTTGCTTTGCTTCATGCATCGGTTCCTCAAGAGTTCTCGAGCTGAGCACCAACAGGAAGTCAGCTCCGTTTCCGGCGAGGTGATGTTGTCCCCATGAGGCGACGCAACCTCTATCTGCCCGATTACCGGGCAGCCTTCGCTTGCTCCCATTTCCGTTACCCGCCTCGCCATCGGTGCCATCTTACGATGGACTTTCCCCTTGCGAGGAGCGCTACGGGCTTACCCTGTTCCGCTGAAATGACGCGATCGGTTAGATCTGCTCTATACGCCGGCAGTGTTGTTTACCCATGACAGAGAACCCTTAAGCCTCTGTGCTCACTGCAAGAAGAGCCGCGCAGCATTTTAGGCTCTCTTCGGCTGACGACGCTTGCGAGCATTTGTATATTCTGATCGTACGATCAAGCCTAGGCCCGTCTCCACCTAATGCTGGCAGATACACTGTTGCCTCACGGTTTCGGCGCCGCTCTTGCGAGCGTGGATACATTTTTCCAAGGGCTCCAGAACAGTTCGTTACCTCCCCGCTCTGCCTTGTAGGCTACGTGCGATGGGACGCAAGGTCTGATCGAGTTCCTCCTCTCCAGACAATCATTTTCAGCAGCTTTCCAGGTCGCACTAAGGATTGCCGACAATCCGCCCAGAACCCCGTCTTTCACTCTCCACAACCCCGTTTTGTGGCCCATGAGGGCCACTTGTCCAGGATTCCGGCTTACGACCAAGCGCAACAAGGTCAGTAAACACAACGCGTTTGTGAAGATCCTTGTTCACGCTACCTTTGCCGGGGCACAAGAAGATACAATCGCTGAAATATGCGACCCCGCCTATACGTATGGCATCACGGCAGCGGATGGCTGACCTTGTAGATGCCATTTGTCATTTATGAAACCCAAAGAGCTGCTGATCACAAGGCTGCAAGAACACATCGTTCCCTTCATGGAGGAGGGCGGTTTTCGCTTCTCGAAGTCGCGAGTCCACTTCACGCGCAAGGTCGGTCAGGTCTGCCAAAATATCGCCCTCTGCTCGGATAGGTACAATACCGCAGACAACTGTACTTTCTGGACCATGTGGAGCGCCAATGCGCCAGAGTATCTGGAGTGGTACCGGAAGCAGTGGAGTGACGAGAAACCGTCTGGAGACACGCTCGGAGATCTTGCCGATTGGAACATCCCTGGATGGTCGCGTGGGCCCGCAGGTCCGCGGTACACCCTCACCAATACGGCCGAGGATGCCGCCGTATCGGCATCGTTCCGAAGCGATATCAAGGATGCGGGACTGCCTTGGCTGGAGCGCATTTCAACTTGGGAAGGCGCGGCCGAGCACTTTCGGAAGCAGCGCTGGAGGTACGACAAGGCTGCGGATTTCCTCCTCATCGCCGGACGCCTGGAGGAAGCACACGCTATGATCCTCGAAGGAATCCATGCTTTCGAGGTAGAAGGTCGAAGGGATAATTTTGAGGAACTTCCCAGGCTCAAGCGGCGGCTCGCCCGCTATTTCAGCGAAGGGCGGGAGCAATGATCGCATCCCGAAAGCATGTGCCATCAGCGGTTCTGAACCCCCGGCGTTACTCCGTGAACTAAGTTGTAGGCAGAGGAGAATCCTGGTATGGCACGAAGAGGGACCAAGTGGAGCGAGGGTTCTGTGTTTTTGGTGCCTCAGTCGGACGGTTTGTGTTCCGTCGGTCAGGTATTGAAACTAACCCCAGGAGCATTAAATAGTGTTATTTGCGCCTTTTACGATATTCGCGTAAAACCTGGTGCTGCCGTTTCGGCTGATGACTTGTCTGCGGACAAACTGGTATCGATGCAGTTCACGACTCCTGATCTTCTCAACTCGGGCATTTGGGCATTGGTGGCCCAATTCGGTCCAAAACACCTCGAGCGGATGACGTGGCTGCCGGCCTTGGAAAAGGCTGACTTCGTGGGCGCAGTCGTCATCGGCAGTGGGAACATAGAGGAGTTCTTGGACGCATTTTACGGGCTCAGGGCTTGGGACGATTACGCGGATCCAGCTTACTTCGATAAGCTCTTGCTGACTCAGGACAAAAAGCCGTCGCGTCTAATCCTGACGAGGATTGTCAAAGGCTAAGAACTCGGGCAAATAAAGTGTCACAAGCTGCAGCGCAAGCCCATGTGTTCTATCGTGAAGTGGCAAGAACCGGCAAGCTATGGACTGTCCGGGACCAAGGGGCTTTCCACAGCCGATGACGAATGATGGTTATCGGGCGCAGCCGTTTTGGTCCTCACTTTCGCGGGTACAACGCATCGTTAAGAACGTCCCTGCATATGCCGGCTGCGAGCCTCACGAAATCATGGCCAGACTTTCGCGAAAGGCGGGTGCCGGCCTCACCACAGACAACGTAAGAGTAGGTGTCAAATGGAGTGGCCCTCGCGCTGTTGGCTGCGATCTTTTACCTCAAGAGGTATTGCGCAACGTAGAGTATCGTGTCCAAGAGCTTCACGGTTCATAGTAGCGGGAAATCATTACCGGGAAGAGTCACGACAAACGAGAATTGGTAATCGTGGTTTCCAGACGCGTGTGCCTTCCGCGAGGAGAAGCTGTATCCGGGGCTTTTCGGCTCGATTGAAGCTGCTATTTACCCGATGAGGATCAGTCATGGACTTTCCAAACGACGCAGATGGAGACGCGCTCCGCAGAGTTGCAGAGCGGTCTGATATGTCGAAGCCGATGGACATCGACTTTGCGGTCGACGTGCCGAGCAAGAGAAGCGGAGAAGAGGTGCAGCGCGTTGCCGCGCAACGAGGTTTCAGGCCGACTCTTCACTTCGACGAAACGGATCAACGCTGGACTTGCTATTGCGCCAAACAAATGGTTCCGACATATGAAGCGGTAATTGCCGCACAGAAGGAACTCGATGAATTGAGCGCCGCCTTCGGCGCTTGCTCGGACGGCTGGGGAACGCTAGGGAGCTGACGCGAGCGGCGCGCTTTTGGCCTCCAACGAACTGAAACGCTTTCACCTTAGACGGAATTAAGATGCCCCGCTCATGAGTATGCGGGCCGGAAGTCCGGTTCGAGGACGTTACCGGCCTCCTCGAATGCCGTTTCGGGATAACTTCCGTGTAGCCGACCATCTGGAAGTAATGGCTTGGCGGCCTCAAATGTCGAGTGCGTACTTCTACAGAAACGTGCGAGTTCCGCAAAAAGGCAGCAGCCGACATCGGCACCAAGACCGGCGATCGTCGCCACGGCCGACGTTTTCACGCATCTCGTTCAGTCGCACCAGAAGCTGCGAGCGGTGTTCCTGAAGGAGACCGCGCGCAAGAACAACTGATTATAGGTGGTGCGGCACCTTCTTAGCGTTTGCACTTGCTGGCGGAGCTGCATGCCGGTGCGGAGCCGTGAGCGTCGTACCCTGGACATTCGTCGAGGGCGCAGTCGCCGCGAACGTCGGCAGGTTGTGTGCACGCACCTGAGTCGCCGCCTCGAACCCAGACGCCAGCTTAATCAGTTTGGACTCGCTGAACGCCGTCCCAAAGAAGCTGATCCCGAGCGGAACACCGTACTGCGTGCAGTTCATCGGCTGCGTAGGTGACGCGCAGAGTTTAGGAAAGGCCGCGGGCACCTGTACGATCGGGTATCCCGGACCCGCCGCCAAGCCCGAGGTTCCGAAGATGAAGTGGTCACCGTAGAGCAGGTCGGTGGCCCAGGCCGGGTTGTCCGTCGCCGTCACCACCGCGTCGAGGTTGAACTTGCTCAGCGCCTCGTCCATGCTGACGCCAGCTGCCTGATCGAGGTCCAGCGCCTGGCTGTATGTGAGGCCGCCGAAGTCGATGCCCAGCCCGAGCGGA
>DATFVD010000122.1:0-6733 GCA_035260505.1 Terriglobales bacterium | reverse complement strand
GACGCGTTTCACCTTGGCGGCGATGGCGGCGCCGGGCACCGATATTGCGTTCAGCGAGAGCCGCACGGCGGGCTACCGGAATTTTGCCAACAAGATATGGAATGCGGCGCGGTTCATGTTTATGAACGTCGATCGGATCGATCCGGGCCTGCGGCCCGCCGATACTGGCGTGGGGGCAGGGCCCCGTCACCACACTGGTGTTGCTGGGTTCCAAACGACGACACTTGAAGACCGATGGATTCTTTCGCGGTTCAATCGCGCGGCTAAGGACGTGAACGAGTCTCTCGCGACCTATCGCTTCGATGAAGCGGCAAATCGCATCTACGATTTTTTCTGGGGCGAGTTCTGCGACTGGTACATCGAACTGATTAAGCCGCGCCTGAACTTCGAGGAGGGCGCGGACACGGGCCCGCCGCGAATCGCGTGCGCGAATCTGGTGAACCTGTTCGAAGTCTCGTTGCGGTTGCTGCATCCCGTGATGCCTTTCATCACGGAAGAAATCTGGCACGCGATCTATGACGGCAGGCCTCCGCTCAAGTCGATTGCGCTGGCGTCGTATCCGGCAGCGAAGGAAGATCAGATCGATCTGGGCGCAGAGACGGAGATGGCGATCTTGCAGGATCTGATTGTCAGCGTGCGCAATCTGCGGGCCGAATTAAAAGTCGAGCCTAAAGTGAAGGTCCCGATAGAGGTGTTTGCGCACGAGCTGGGGATTCGCAAGATGCTCGAAAAGAATCTGGGCGCGGTTCTGCGCGATCGTCCGGCGAATGTGGAGAAGATCACGTTCGTGGAGAGCTCGCTGGCGAACTTGCCGGGCGCGCGCAGCACGTCACGGTTCGATGTGCACGCGATCTATGAAAAAAAGATTGACGTTGCAGCCGAGCGCGAGCGTCTAAACAAGGAGCTGGAGAAAATGGAAAAGCAACTGGTGACTGCGCAAGCGAGGCTGGGCGACGAGCACTTCTTGAGAAAGGCTCCCGCGCACGTCGTGGAAGGATTGCGGAAGCAGGTGGAAGAAGCGACGATCCTGCGAGACAAGAACCTGGCAAAATTGAAAGAGCTGGGGTAGGCACGAACCACGCAGGCCCTGACGCATTCGTCCGGTCAGACAAGAGCAGCTCGATGTAGCATCGAAGGGGCGGCTCTGCCAGCGGCATGGGCGGGTGTCCCCACACAAGTCAATGGACTGGAATTCACGACGCATTACCGCGATTCTCGAAAACGCGCTCACCGAAGATCGGGCGACGAGCGACGCGACCAGCTACGCCTGCATCGATGCAAACCAGCGTGCTTCGGCAACGATTCTGGCCAAGCAGGAGTGTATTCTGGCCGGCCTCGGATGTGTGTCGCGGATTCTCGACGTTTACGCGGCACTGGACGGGGCAGTCACTTCGCACTACGAAGTCACGAGCCATCCTTCGATTTTTGATGGGATCCGTGTGAACCGGGGGCAGCAGATCGCGGTAGTCCGGCATAACGCGCGAGTGATTCTGTCGTGTGAGCGGGTGATCCTGAATTTTCTGCAGCGGATGGCTGGAATCGCGACCATCACCCGCAAGTTTGTGGATGCGGTTGAGGGCACGCGGGTGCGGATTCTCGATACCCGCAAGACGGCGCCGGGGTTGCGGTTGATTGACAAACACGCAGTGCGCTGCGGTGGCGGCCAGAATCACCGGCTTGACCTTTCCGACGGCGTGTTGATTAAGAGCAATCACATCGCGCTGGCGGGGGGCATCATTCCGGCGCTGGAGCGCGCGATCCACAACCGGCGTGGCCGGCAGCCGATCGAGATTGAAGTGCGGTCGCTCGAAGAACTGCAGCAGGCGCTGGATCACGGGGCGGAAGCGGTCCTACTCGATAATGTGAGCGTGGAAGATGTGCGCAAGGCGGTCGAGATTTGTTCGAGGCAGCCGCGGCGGATTCCCTTGGAGTGCGCGGGCGGAATCAACCTGGAAAACGTGCGATCGTACGCCGAGACGGGCGTGGATTTCATCTCGGTGGGGGCGTTGACGCAATCATCGACAGCGGTGGATATGAGTTTGCGGGTCACGCCGGCTTAAGACCAGTCGCTGGTCGTTAGTCGCTGGTCGTTCGCGAGTCTGGATCATGCACGATTCGATTGCCAACGACTAACGACCAACGACGAACGACCTGTTTATAATCCCTCCATCTCCGCTTCCACGAAAACTCGCAGCCTGCCGTCGGTGCACAAGGCGACAGATGTGCGCATCGGCCGCATCGTGCGCCTGCTCATGAGCCACGCTACCGTTGTCGTCAGCGGCACGAAGATTGCAGAAGAAATCGGGACGAGCCGGTCAGAAGTTTGGCGGCTGATTCAGCAACTGCGCGGGTTGGGCGTGGATGTGGCCGGACATCCCGCAACCGGCTATCAACTGCGCGCGGTTCCAGACTTGCTGCTGCCGGAGATGTTGGGGCCTTCGTTGAAGGGTACGATCTTTGGAGGTACCCCAGGCAGTCCGAAGCAGATCCATCATTACTACAAAATCGGTTCGACCAATTCGGAGGCAATGCGATCCGCTGCAGAGGGCGCGCCGGAAGGCAGCGTATTTCTCGCGGAAGAACAGTTGGCCGGGCGGGGGCGCGGCGCGCACACTTGGCATTCGGCGCGGTCGGTTGGGATTTACTGCTCAGTGATCGTGCGTCCGGTGATGCCGCCTTCGGATGCGCTGATCTTTTCGCTGGCTGCGGGACTGGCGGTTCGGGCGGCGGTCGCGGATATTGCGCCCCAGCTTCGGGTGGATCTGAAATGGCCAAACGACCTGCTGCTTGGCGGCAAGAAGTTCTGCGGCATTCTCACCGAGATGAATGCCGAGGCGACGCGGGTGCGCCATCTGGTGGTGGGGGCGGGAATCAACGTGAACCAGGTGAAGTTTCCGGCTGAGCTGCGGGAAATAGCGACGTCGTTGCGGATCGAGACCGGCACCGAGTGGTCGCGAGTGGAACTCTGCGCCGCTTTGCTAAAATCGCTCGACCGGGAGTATCGGAGCTTGGTTCAGGATGCGGGAGCGCGGGGTGCGATCCTACGCCGGTTCGAGGAGAATTCGTCGTCGGTGCGCGGCCGAAAAGTGAGTGTCGACGTGAGTACCGACGTGAGTACGGAGGAGAACGGCGGCCTGGCAGGCGTTACCGAAGGATTGGACGAGCGCGGGTTTTTGCGGGTGAGAACGGCCGAAGGTCTGCGGACGGTTCTGAGCGGAACGGTTCAGATGGACGGGGCGTAGCCCCGTCACCACACAGACCTGTTCCACAGTTGATTATCTATGCTGCTAGTCATCGATGTCGGAAATACGAATACGGTGCTGGGCGTTTTTGAGCGCGTGGCGCACCGCCCGGGCGAGGACGTGACCACGGAGACCGCGCGCTATGAGCGGCTGGTTGCGAACTGGCGCGTCGGCTCGCATCTAAACCGCACGGTCGACGAGTATGGAGTAATTTTCCGCAACCTTTTCTCAATGGACAATCTGGAAGTTTCGAGCGTTCATGGGATCGTGATTTCATCGGTGGTGCCGCCGCTCGATTCGGTGTTGCGGCAGGTGTGCGAGCGCTATTTCAACACCAAACCACTATTCATCGAGCCGGGCGTGAAGACGGGCATGCCGGTTCTGTATGACAATCCCGCGGAAGTGGGTGCGGACCGCGTGGTCAACGGGGTGGCGGCGTATGAGAAATATGGTGGTCCGTGCGTGATTGTGGATTTTGGCACGGCGACGACCTTCGATTGTATTTCGAAGAAGGGCGAGTACATGGGCGGCGTGATTTGTCCCGGGATTGGGATTTCAGCGGACGCTCTCTTTCAACGAACGGCGCGCCTGCCGCGAGTGGAGATTCGCAAGCCGGCTCGGGTGATTGGAACGACTACGGTGGGTAGTTTGCAGTCCGGACTCTACTACGGGTATCTCGGTCTGGTCGACGGCATTCTGGAGCGGCTGGTGGATGAGCTGGGTGAAGAAACGCGCGTGATTGCGACGGGCGGATTGGGGACGCTGCTTGGCGGCTCTTCCCACTTCATCAAAGAAGTGGACGAGTTTCTGACCCTGGAGGGGCTGCGCATCATATGGGATCGGAACCAGTCCTTCCGCCGCGAAGCCGCGCCGAAGGCAGCGAAGGCGCAGACGCGAGCCCCGGCGCCGGCCAAGCCCGGGGATACTGATGCGAAACCGTGGCCCCCGCCTAAGTCTGCTAAAACGAGGTGAGAGGTTAAAGGTCAGATTGCAGAGGTTAGAGTCCATGGTTCACTCTGCGATCCGACCTCTGACCTCTCCAGAGATCCGTCGTGGAAAATTACTTCAATTACTTTACGGAAATCGAGGAGCACTTTCAGCGGCGGCGGGGCGGAATTCTGCTCCTCTCGACGCTCGACTGGGCTCTGATTGAGACTTGGAAAAGTGCCGGCGTGCCGCTGGAGGCAGTGCTTCGAGGGGTGGATGACGCGTTTGACAAATACGATCAGCGTCCATCGAAATCGAAGAAGGTGAATAGCCTTGCGTACTGCTCGCAGGCCGTCTTGACGGCAGCCGAAGATATGAAGGAAGCGGCCGTAGGTGTAACCGGCGAAGAGAAGGCTCTTCGCGAGCCTGGATTTGAAGGGGCACAGATCGTGGCATTCTTGCGAGGGAATGCCGACAAGCTCGAAAAAGCGAAGCTGCCCGAGCGTGCGGGATTCGCGACAGGATCGCTGGCACGAGAAGAAGCAGTCTCGCTGCGTGAGTTGGCGGAGTCCATCGAGCGTACCGGGAAGCTTCCGCGTTTGGAGGATCTGGAGCGGCGGCTGACGGTGCTCGAGGAGAAGCTCTTCGCGGTGCTGATGGCAGCGACTCCGGATCAGGATCTGGTGAATGTTCGCGCGGAAGCGGATCGGGATATTGCTCCCTATCGGCGAAACATGACCGCAGCCCAGGTTGAGCAACTGCACAAGCAGTACGTGCATAAGCGGCTCCTGGAGCGGTGCGGGGTGCCGCGACTGAGTTTGTTCTACATGCACTAACCAAGGTTGTGTGGGGCGGACACTCCTGTCCGCCTGCCGGTGCCCAAAACCGCTCTTGTGGGAAGCGCGCATCGTCCGGCTCCGGCAGGAGCGCACGCGCTACACTTACGACTTGCTTCTTTCCATCGAGAAACTGATCTATGGCGGTGACGGACTGGCCCGCACGCCGTCCGGAGCGGACGGTCGAAGCATGGCGGTGTTTGTGCCGTTTGTGCTGCCGGGGGAGCGGGTTGACGTCGAGATCCGGCAAGAGAAGCACGGATTCGCGCGAGGCTCAGTGGCGCAGTTGATCGAGGCGTCGCCCGATCGGATCGACGCCCGCTGCCCGTACTTCCGGCAATGTGGCGGATGCCATTACCAGCACATTCCTTACGAACGGCAACTTGAGTCCAAAGCTGAAATCCTGCGCGAGACGCTGCAGCGGATTGCAAAGATCGAATTGAAATCCGAGATTCGCCTCCATGCTTCGGCTCCCTGGAACTACCGCAATCGAACGCGGCTGCAAGTGCAGTCTGTACCCGAATTTGCGCTGGGATACTTCCAATTCGGCTCGCACGAATTTCTTCCGGTGCGCGAATGTCCGATCAGCTCGCCGCTGCTTAATCGGGTGATGGCTCGACTAGCGGAGCTGCATGGTTTGGATTGTCCCGGTGGAGTTGAGGAGATTGAGCTGTTTGCGGACGCAGCCGATAAGCATTTGCTGGCGTCGGCATTCTGCGGGCACGGGGGTGACGCGAAAGATCTGTTGCGCTGGGCGGAGGCGCTTGAGCGCGAGGTGCCGGAAATCAGCGGTGTGACATTTTTCCCGTCGCGGCGCCGATTTGTAGATGACGCCCCGATGGACCCGAAAGCGCTGGCGCAATCGGGCGTCAAGTCGATTCGCTATCGAACGACAAATCACGAATATCAGGTCAATGCCGGGGCCTTCTTCCAGGTGAACCGTTATCTCATCGACGAACTGGTCTCGGTCGTGACCGGCAATGCGCGCGGAGACCTCGCACTCGACCTTTATGCGGGAGTGGGATTGTTTTCGTCGCCTTTGGCGACCAGCTTTCATCACATTGTTGGTGTAGAGGCGTCACTGACATCGCATGCCGACTTCGTGCAGAATGTTCCTGCGAACGTGAAAGCGGTCGGCGCGCGAACTGAGGACTATCTGAGAAGCCGGCCGGTGCGAAAAAGGCCTGACTTGGTCGTCCTGGACCCTCCCCGCACTGGTGCCGGCAAGGTGGTGATCCGTTCTTTGGTGGAAATCGGAGCGCCCCGTGTCCGATATGTTTCTTGTGATCCTGCGACGCTGGCCAGGGATATCGCCCCCTTTCTAGCGGCCGGATACCACATTGAGGAAGCGCACTTGTTCGATCTGTTTCCGGAGACGTTTCACATCGAATCAGTGATGCTGCTGGCGCGCTGACTGCTTTCACGTCGTCCAGTTCCTCATGGAAGAGGGTAGGTAGCTGAGGGCCTGCTCGTCCGCTCGCTTGCCGACGTTCATTTCTCCACCGGAGATCGAAGATAATGACGCACGACCGGACGCCGCCACGGCAACCTTTGTTCTGGGCGGCGCTGGCATTTTCGCTTGGGCTATGGACGGGCGTGCGAGCCTGGCGGCCGCCGTCGTGGTGGGTGATCGCGGTATTGGCGTTCGTTTTCGCTGCGTCGTGGTTTCTTCCGAAGCGAGCTTGGTTGGCTAAGGCGCTGTCTTTGAGCGCGTGGTTCCTTCTGGGC
>DATFVD010000121.1:0-10993 GCA_035260505.1 Terriglobales bacterium | reverse complement strand
TCACGCTTGCCGAAACCGGCATGAACTTTCAGCGCGAAGAATCGTGGTTTCTTTCTTCCGAGGGCTCTGACATCCATCAGACGAAATATTCGACGGGCGCGGGATATACGGCATATGCCTTTGCCGGCTCTGAGATTCAGAAGCGATCCTATCCGAACTCGTTCGGCGGGCAATGGCAGAATCGCGGGTACGAACAAATCGAAGAGATGAAATTGGTGGAGAACGCCCGGCGCGTGGCGGAAGAAGCCGTCGCGTTGCATCGGGCGGATCAATGTCCGGAGGGTGCGTCCACAATTATTCTGGATGGATCGCAACTGGGCTTGCAGATTCACGAATCCATCGGGCATCCGATTGAACTGGATCGTGTGCTGGGCATGGAAGCGAACTTTGCGGGGACATCATTTCTTACAATCGAAAAGCTGGGAAATCTGCGCTACGGCAGTGAACTGGTGAACGTCGTGGCCGATGCCCGGCAGGAGCACGGACCGGGCCTGGGAACCTTCGCCTATGACGATGAAGGTGTGGCTGCGCAGTCAACGCCAATTATTGCTAATGGACGCTTCACGGGATATCTGAGTTCGCGCGAAACGGCGCACACCATCGGCGCCGCGCGATCCGGCGGAACGCTGCGCGCTGAAGGCTGGAACCGGCTGCCCATGATTCGCATGACTAACGTCAGCATTCTGCCTGGAGAGAAGCCGCTGAGTTTGGAACAGCTTATTGCCGCGACCGAGGATGGAATCTACATGGAGACCAATAAGTCCTGGTCGATTGATGACAAGCGGTACAACTTTCAGTTCGGATGCGAGATCGCTTGGGAGATTAGGAACGGCAAGCGGGTGCGGATGCTGAAAAACGCTTCTTACTCCGGGATCACCACCGAGTTTTGGAATTCGATGGACGCGATCTGCTCGCGCGATGAATGGACGCTGTGGGGAACTCCAAACTGCGGCAAGGGCCAGCCGCAGCAAGTCGTTGGCACCGGACATGGGGCGAGCCCGGCCCGGTTTAGGAATATTCGCGTCGGCTCGGCATATTCGTAGAGACGGGGCTTGCGCCGTTTTTGCGGCGCGGCGACGATTCTGTGGAGGGGGAAGACGCGGCGAGCCGCGTCTCTACTGGAAATTCGGGAATGTTGACTAAAGAAAAAGCCGCAGATATCTTTGACCGTGTTCGCCGCTTCTCGTCTGCTGACGAGGTCGAAGCCATCTTCACCGGCTCCCGCTTTGCTTTGACCCGGTTCGCCAATAACACCATTCATCAGAATGTGGAGGAGGAGAACTCCGTCGTTTCGATCCGCACGAATTTTGCGGGGCGGACGGCGCGCGCTACCGCCAATCAGTTTGATGACGAGAGTTTGCGGCGGGCGGTGGAGGCTTCAGAGAATCTCGCGCGAGTGCAGGCGGCGGATCCAGATTTGCTGCCGATGCCGGATGCACAGGAAGCGTATGGAAGGACGGGCGAGACGCCCGTCGCTCCATCGTCTACGTTCTCTGCTCCATCATCCAGGTTCTTCGAGCGGACGGCCGCGATTACTCCGGCCGATCGCGCTGAGGTCGTCAAGGACATCGTTTCTGTTGCCGGCAAACACAAGCTGACGACGGCGGGGATCTACTCGAACTCGGAATCCGAGGAAGGAATCTTCAATTCGCGCGGCTTGGCAAATTGGCATCGCCAGACTCTGGCTGAGATTTCCGTCACCATGCTGGCCGAGGATTCTTCCGGGTGGCAGAAAGCGAATTCCCCCGATATGAGTAACCTCGAACCCGCGCGGCTGGCGGAGACGGCGGCGCAAAAAACGGTCGAGTCAGCCCATCCGCGGGAGATTGCGCCGGGGAAGTACACGGTAATTCTTGAACCTGCCGCCGTGCTCGACATTGTTGGGTTCATGTTCTGGGATTTCAGCGGGGTGGCGATTCTGGACCAACGCTCGTTTCTAAACGACCGGATCGGCACCAGACTCTTCGGCGAGAACATCAACATCTGCGATGACGTGGCGCATCCTCCACAGGCGGGTTCGCCGTTCGATGGCGAGGGGATGCGCCGCGAGTGCGTGCAATTGGTCGAGAAGGGCGTAGTGAAGCGCGTGGTGTATGCGCGCGCCACCGTACAGAAGATGAAGAATTCGGAGTATGCGGCCAAGGTCGGCCCTATCGAACCCACCGGACACGGATTTCCTTTGCCGAACGAAGTTGGCGAGATGCCGATGAACATCGTTTTCGGCACGCCGGAAAAGCCGCGAAGCGTTGAAGAAATGATCGGCTCAACCGAGCGCGGCGTGCTGGTTACACGGCTGTGGTATATCCGTGAAGTGGATCCGTACGAGAAGATCGTGACCGGCATGACTCGCGACGGGACGTTCCTGGTGGAGAACGGCAAGGTGCAGTATGGTCTGCGGAATTTCCGCTTTAACCAGAGCCTGATCTCGATGCTATCGAATGTCGAAGCGATGAGCGTGCCGGTTCGCGCCAGCGGAGAAGAGTCGTTTGATATGGTGGTGCCGGCGATGAAGGTGCGGGAGTTTAATTTTACGGAGGGGACGAAGTTCTGAGCAGTCAGGGGTCAGCATTCAGCATTCAGCATTCAGCACTCAGCATTCAGCATTCAGCACTCAGTATTCAGCACTCAGTATTCAGTACCCCGCCTATCAACCTCTACCTTCTTGATTAGACCAGCTAGCATCTTCTTGACCTCGACGATGGACTGATCGAGCTTTTTGTATTCCTCGTCGGAAAGAAAACCAAGATCTTTGGCGAGCAGAAAATGATACTCGAGTTCGCTGGCTGATCCGGCGGCGATGTGCAAGTAACGCTGGAACTCGGCATTGCCACGTTTACCGCATCCCTCAGCAATATTTGCCGCAATCGAAGCCGAACACCGGCGGATCTGGCTGACGAGGCCATAGATTTCCTGTCTCCGAAATCCAGCTGTACCGCGATAACTGGCCAAAGTAAGTGCATGTGCCTTCTTCCAAACCATTAAGTCTCGAAAACTCTTCATGTAGACCTCCTTGGGCCAGCACAGGCCTGAATGCTGAGTGCTGACTGCTGAATGCTAGCCGCTGGCAGCTCCCACCACAGTGATGGCCCTCACAGCATCTCTGGTACGCCCCTAAGTCGCTGTACCAGTGGCACTTCGACGCCTTTGTTCCATGACTTCCGTAACTTTGCATTGCCGGTGCCGGGGTGTAATCTCGGCCTGAAATGTGCACATGCTCAATTGGAGTGGTGCACGGCACGAACCGGAAGGAAGGTCGTCGCAAACGTGTCTGAAACCGCCAAGGAAGCCGTTGCTGAAGTCAGCAAGAATCGTAGGGGTTATACGGACGTGCAAGGTGCGCCGCGCTTTCCCATAAAACTGCCGGTGGCATTGAAGTCGACGTCGGCAGTCAACCAGTCGGGAGTGACCGGTCAGGAAGTAACAGAGAAGACGGTCGAGACCGAGAATATTTCCGCCAATGGCGTCCTGTTCCGCATGGATGCCGACGTGCCTGTCGGTTCGGCGGTCGATTTTACGCTTTCTCTTCCCGCCGATGTCGTGGGCGCAGAATCCGACGTGCAGGTGGATTGCCGCGGGCGAGTAGTGCGTAGTTTTGAGGATGGTGGCCGGCGTGGAGTCGGTGTGGTGATTGACGAGTACCGTTTTGAGCGCAGATAGTTTGCGCGCAGAAGTTCGGCCGCGCAGGTAGGCGCGAAAAGAGGACGGATGGGCAGCACTTCGGTCAGCACTTCGGGTAGTGTCGAGCCAGGCGAAGGCGTCCAGCCTGAGGACGGCAAAGGCACGATCCGCGTGATTGTGGCGGATACCCAGGCCATTTTCCGTGTCGGGCTGCGAAAGATCTTCGCGCTTGAAGACGACATTCGGGTTGTCGGCCAGGCCGAGAGCCTCGATCAGACCCTTGCTGCCATTCAAAAGTTTTCCGCCGATATTGTGATCTTCGAGGCGGCCCTGTCGCCGAATCCCGCAGACGCTGTTTCCGATCTTCTCCGGCTAAGTGCCACTTGCCGTTTAGTTATCGTGCTGCAGGAGCCCGATCAGGAGATGACGCTGGACTTGTTCCGGCGTGGCGCGCATGGCATCGTTTCGCGCGAAATTGAGCCGGAACTGCTGGTCGAATGCCTGCGCAAAGTCGCTCAGGGTGAATCCTGGCTTGAGAGCCGCGCCGTCGCCTGGGTGATGGAAGCCTATCGCACGCAAGGCGTGCGCCCGGCAGGGTCGCGTCCCAAAGTGTCGCTTACCCCCAAAGAGTCGCTCATCGTCTCCTGTGTTACGCAGGGGATGAAGAACAAAGAGATTGCCTTACGAGTAGGCACCACCGAACAGGTGGTCAAGAATTATCTTCGCAAAGTTTACGACAAGCTGGGAGTCGCCGACCGACTGGAACTGGCGCTCTACTGCCTGAGTCATCGCGTGGTCGAGGGCGTCGGTCAGGCCAAGCCGGTCGCACCCGCCCCGCCAACGAACGGTCATGCTGCTCCGGAGGCGTCCGCAACGCCGAATGCCGCAGCCGCTGCTTCGGGCTCCCGTTCCTGATTTTCCTTCCAGAACAATTCCTAATCGCAGAACGGCTGCCGGGCCCTGGCTGCTATGGCCGAGGGTGGAGCTTCTGCTATCCGCATCGGTATCAGTATCAGTTGTCATCCCTCATAGAAGTGGGGAATCGGCGGCTCGCGGGCATTCCGTGGCGCTGTTAGAATCAAGACAATCGCTTCGCAGGGCGCCGGAGAGATGGCCGAGTGGCTGAAGGCGCACGCTTGGAAAGCGTGTTTACTCGAAAGGGTAACGTGGGTTCGAATCCCACTCTCTCCGCCATACTTTCAATGGCTTAGAAGTCGCTATACAACAGGAATGCGGCGCTGATAATCCCACTTCGTGTTTGAAATAGTGGCTCGTGCCGTTGCTCCTTCCGATAGTTGTTAACATGGGACTGCGCTGGAAGACTTGTTCAGTCTCATGGCCTCCCTGAAATCACGACGGACCTGCTCTTCGCGTTTCAGGGCCCGGTTGAGTTCCTGAAGGATCTTCAGCAACTCGTCAGGATCTCTTGCTTCCAGCGCGGCGCTGCACAACTCTCGCCAGTTCTTGTGTTCTCCTTCAACCATAGTGTGAGCCATAATGCACTTTCTCCCGACAAAAGAATCGATCAGTAAGGTCAGAGCGTTCAAAGAGTAGATCGTCCCGAGAGTCGACTGCCCCGGCAACTCATTCGCGCTTTCTACACACTGCCTCGGTCGAAGCACAATGGCAGGCAGGAAGGCCCTGCCCGCCAAGCTTCACGATTAGAATCGGAAAACGATTCCAGCGGATGGCTGCGCGGTGTGCGTCCAGCTGTCAGTGTTCAAGGCCGCGAGCCCGAAGTCCGGATTCTTGTACACAAAACCTCTGTATTCGGCGCGTAAAGAAAAATGCCGCGTCAGGCCATAATCAGCGCCAGCACCGTACAGGAATGCGCCTTTCGCCTGATTGTCTGCGCCGGGCACAAATCCCCCAGCATTGCCGGTGGGACGGAAGATCAGGCTACCGCCTCCAGCGAGCACATAGGTGCTCACCCTTCTTGTGGGGAGAGGAAGGTTGAACACCAAGTCGCCAGTAACCTGGTGTATGTCGGCCTGTATCCTGGATTGTCCTAGACTCGCAAAATATTTCTGAGTATTTCGGTCAAAGCCATAATTGCCTTCCGCAGAAAGCCAACGGTTGATGCGATAACGGTATCCCACCAGGAATCCTCCGGTGTCTGTAGCAGCCCTCGAGATTCCGTTGCCGTTCGTGTCTCTCGTGAAAACCCCGGTGCCTTGCAAACTAATCTCCGAGCGGTCTTCCTGAGCCGCGGCGTCCAAAGTTAATAACATAACAAGGCTTACAAGCATGATCGCAGTTCGTCGCAACATGTGAATCCTCCGTTCTTGAATGTGTGTCTACGATTCCAGCCGCGATGGTCGCGGAGCACGAACCGTTTTTCACATTCAATACGGGCAACTGAGATGCCGAAGTTGCGTTTGCCCTTGTGCGATTGTCAAATACCTGAGCGAACGAAGGTTGCGCAACGCGAGCACGAGACTGCGCAGATGGATTGTCGAACGCCTCGACACACGATTCGTCATGTGACGAAATCCGCGACATTTTTTCGAAGCCTTATCCCTCCTCATTACATCTGATGAAACATATCGACGGTTTTGGATTAGTCGCCCCTTCGTCGTGGCGACGGCAATGGGCGGATACGTGTATGTGAACCGTGACAACCCCTATGAGCGCGCCGTGTCCGCAAACAATCTCAGATCTGTACGCGCAATTATGAATGCGCTGCTGCTCGCGGCCGATGTCGTCGATGCCTGCAGCGCTTGCGACACTGAACTTTGGGAGGTTAAAGGATGAGCTCCTCGCCGATGCCGGACCAGGTCAACTCTCAACAATCGCCCGTCGCAAGACCGGAACTACAAAGCGAAAGCGATCGACTGAAGTTGCTGCTGGACTTGACGAACGCATTGGTTTCGAATCTGGAGCCTCGCGAGGTGCTCCGCGCGATCTCGGCGAGCATTCGGCAAGTCATGCACTGCGACGTTGTCGGGGTGTGGGTGCCGTGCAGGGAGCAGGGCCAATTACGCCAGCTCGCCATGGACTTCCCGGAGAGTAAGGGATTCTTGAGGGAGGATTGGCAACTGCCGATCGAAGGGTCCGAGTTGGGCAGGGTATTCAAGACCGGCGAGCCTTTTGTCGTACGAACAAGAGCGGGTTTCATGAGTGATTGGGCAACTCCCATGGCTCATGCCGAAGCCATTGAGTCTGGCTGCGCTCTGCCCCTGACCAGCCGTAACCGGACGGTCGGCGTTCTTACACTCGGCAGCCGGGTCGAGAACTCAGTCAGCCCGGAGGACGTTGATTTCCTTTTGCGAGCGGCGGGACAAGTGGCAATCGCGATTGAGAACGCCTTGGCCTATCGTGAAATCACTGAATTAAAGGACAAGCTCGCACAGGAAAGACTGTATTTGGAAGATGAGATCCGTGGCGAAATGGACTTTGAAGGAATTGTGGGACAGAGTTCGGCTCTCCGCCATGTTTTGAAGCTTGTGGAAACGGTCGCTCCCAGTGACTCGACGGTATTGCTTCTTGGGGAAACCGGCACGGGAAAGGAATTGATTGCGCGAGCGATCCATGAACGCAGCCGGCGCAAGGAGCGGACACTGGTAAAGCTCAACTGCGCCGCGATTCCTACAGGGTTGCTCGAGAGCGAGCTCTTTGGACATGAAAGAGGTGCGTTCACCGGCGCGATTGCGCAGAAGATTGGCCGCCTCGAACTGGCCGACCAGGGCTCGCTCTTCCTGGACGAGATCGGGGATATTCCCCTCGAGATCCAGCCCAAACTGCTGCGAGCGTTACAGGAACGTGAGTTTGAAAGGCTGGGCAGCAATCGGACCAAGAAAGTCGACGTGCGACTGGTGGCGGCCACCAATCGCGATCTCGAACAAATGATGGAGAGGCGCGAGTTCCGCAGCGATTTGTATTATCGCCTGAACGTGTTTCCGATCCGTATCCCGCCTTTGCGCGAACGCCCGGAGGACATTCCGCTGCTGGTCCGCTACTTCACCCAGAAGTACGGCCGCCTGATGAACAAGGAGATCGAATCTATTCCCGCAGCGGCCCTGAGGAAGCTCTCGAGTTGGCATTGGCCAGGGAATATTCGCGAGCTGGAAAATTTCATCGAGCGTTCGGTGATCCTTACCCACGGCACCGCGCTGCAAGCTCCGATCGGTGAACTGAGCAACAACGGCCGGACTACTCCAGTGGCCGGGACACGCGAAGGGAATGAACGCGATGAGGCAGTCCGCGTCTTGAAAATCACAAACGGGCGAGTAGCGGGTCCCAATGGAGCTGCGGCACGCATGGGGATCAAACGCACGACCCTGATCTCACGCATGAAGAGGCTGGGCATCGACCCGCGAAAAATATCGTGAGCAGCCTTTCAGGCTCCTTTTCGGTCCCTTCGCCTGTGTTTAAGCCTTCACCGCAAGATCGCTTTGACTGTCTCCAGCCTCGACAATTGTCGATCCTGATTTCGACATTCTTCGACACAACTATCGCCGGCTTCCGTGTCGCCAATGGATTCAACAGTTTGGTAGGGCGCCAGGCGATGTGGTTTTGGCAAGCATGGTGCGATATCCGGTTTGGTCACAAGTGCAATATGTTGAGGATTTCCACCATCGATACGCCGTTACAGCGCACGCTTGTCGTGGAAGGAACCCTCACTGGACCCTGGGTTGCCGAGCTCCGCACAACCTGGAGAAATGCAAACCGGGAGCTAGGCGGACGCAAACTGGCCGTAGACCTGAGCAACCTGACCGTCATCAGCCGCGAGGGAGAAGGCGCGATCTTCGATCTGATGAAGGAGGGGGCGAAGTTCTCCTGCGGTGGCGTTCTCACCAGGCACGTTTTGAAAGAGCTTGCACGGAGGAAGCAGCAGGAATTACCAGCGAGGTGAGTATGCCGAGACGAAGCACATTATTGTGAGCCCTACTGTTATGAGCCCTACGCACTACGCGAGCAGCGATGATTTTTGCCGCATCTTCTACGAAGAGGCAGACAGCTTTTTCCGGCTGTCATTCCTGCTGACGGCGGATTGTGACAAGGCGGAGCGGTCCTTTGTCTCCGGAATCGAGGATTCGGTGAAGGGAAGCCATATTTTCAAAGAATGGGCGCGCTCATGGGCTCGGCGAGCGGTCATCCAGAACGCGGTGCGGATCATCAACCCGAAGCCAACGGGGGAAAACGCTCCTTCGGGCTTGAGTAGGGGTACGACGCTGGCAGAGGAGCAAGTAGAGATTTCCGCGATTCTCGATCTCGCACCGTTTGAACGCTTCGTTTTCGTGATGTCCGTTCTCGAACATTATTCCGAGCACGAGTGCTCCATTCTTCTGGGCTGCTCACGGCGGGATGTGATTGCAGCGCGAAGTCTCGCGCTGCGGGAACTCGGAAATGCGAGGGAACTTCACGCTGAGCGACAGGTCGGCGTCGGCTTAGAAAAACAACCCCCCAGCGACCATCGCGAATCCATCCACCTCAAACCGCCTGGCCGATTAATCGCCGGGTTATACAGAAGATGTTATGCCTAGAGTGCAGTGTCCATCCGTACCTGCAGGTGACGCCGGTAATAAATCCCACGATCGACGCCATACTTTCAACCGCCTTTGAGCAGTGAAACCCTTGAAACGGCTCCATCCCCCACTAGTACCTTTTGATCTCAAATCCGTGGGGCGCCAAAGCTCGTTTTCGGCCACCGGTCGACATGCACTAACGTGTTTGTCTCACGCGAGCTCGGCTGGATAGAATCACGGCACTCAACCTAAGTTTGAGTTTGAGCAGTCATGTGTGAAAGCAGCAAGAACCCGCGCATCCGTGCGGTATCCCATGTGATCTGCGAGCTTAATTCAAGGAGTTCCCATTGCGCTTTATACAGATTTCTATTGCCAGTATTTTGGGTTGGATTGCCATCATAGCTTCGGTCGGGGTTTTCGCGGCAGCCCAAGTCGCCACGCCTAGTTCGATCAATCATCTTTACCGCATACAGCTGTCCACGGGGCAAACCATTTCCAGCACGTGGAATGGAGCGCGATTGCAGAGCGCGACCCGGCTTACATCAACCCCCGCCGCCGGATGGGCGTTGGTCGGCGCAACTGCAAGCGATCGCAATGGCACAAAAAAACTGGTCTATTCCGACAGTTCGACCGGTGCGTTGGCAGTCCATGTCTACGGCCGGAATGAGAGCTTTCTGGGATCGGCTTCCCTGGCCCCCCTTGGAGCGGGCTGGACGGCTCGAGCCGTAGCCGACATTGCTGGCGACGGTAATCTGGAGGTAATTGCCGCTCACGAGAGCACGGGACAAGTTGGCGTCTATTTCTTTGGCGGTCCTCAAGGGACTACTCTCCTAAGAAGCGAAACCATCAGCCCGCTATCTGCACTCGGATGGAACGTGGTCGGAGCCGCTGATCTTAACGGCGATGGTCGCCCCGATCTCATCCTGCAAAATTCTTCCACGCGCCAGGTCATGGTCGCTTATCTGGGAGGATCGAGCGGTACGACCGTTACTGCAACTCAGGATCTGAATAGTAGTAGCTTCGGCGGGTGGACTGCGGTGGGGATGCAGGACATGAATAAGGACGGTCATCCCGACCTGATTCTTGTCAACGATGCTACGGGCGAGAGTATCGTCAACTACTACGGTGGAGCACTGGGTGTCGCTTACAAGGGATCGAGCTACGTGGATCGTTCCGGCTCCGTTGATTGGACGCTCGTCGTTCCAAGCAGTTCTGCGCCAGCGACGGTTAGTGCGACAAGCACCGCCGCGCCTTCCGCTATCGTTGGCCCTGCGGGCTCCGATTCGTTCGCCGCTCAATCGGCGGGTACAAATTTAGGTATAACTCCCGTCCTTATTTTCAACGGGACGGGCACCAGTCCAAGCGACGTAGTGGCGGTCGAGGCAGTGGTTACTTCGAAGTTGCTTGCCTATCACACCGTAAACTCCAGTCAGCTCAATGCCATGAGCGCATCTCAACTGATGGCGTACAGGTTGTTTATTGTGCCCGGCGGGAATTCGATAATAATAGGCAACAATCTCTCGTCGAAGGCTACGACAACGGTTCGCTATGCTGTTTCTCAGGGCCTGAACTACCTCGGCATCTGCGCAGGCGCGTTTTTCGGAGGATATTCCAAACCCTACAACGGATTGAATTTGACATCGGGGGTATGGTTTGGGTTCTTCGCCGATCACTTCAAGGGAATCAACAAGGAAGCCGTAGCCATTTCATTTCCTGGTGGGACTAAATTGGATATTTACTGGCAGAACGGTCCGCAGCTTTCAGGCTGGGGAAAAGTCATCGGCAAGTATCCCAACGGCACGCCGGCGATCACTGAAGGGTACTGGGGAAAAGGATTTGTACTTATTTCCGGAGTGCATCCGGAAGCGCCCGCTGGCTGGAGATACGGGATGAACTTTTTTACCCCG
>DATFVD010000120.1:0-2912 GCA_035260505.1 Terriglobales bacterium | reverse complement strand
ACTAATCATGCCAACCATCCTCATTATCGAAGACGAAGCCAAGATGCGCCGATTGCTCGAACTGAACCTCGGCGACGACGGCTTCAAAACGCTCTCTGCCGGCGACGCCGAAACTGGGTTGAAGCTGCTTGCCTCTGAGCCCGTTCACCTCGTCCTCACCGACCTCAAACTCCCCGGCATTAGCGGGCTCGAATTTCTGCACACCGCCAAGCAGCAAAATCCCGCGTTGCCCATCGTCGTCATGACCGCGTTCGGGTCTGTGGAAACAGCGGTTGAGGCGATGAAAGCCGGCGCCAGCGACTACGTCCTCAAACCGTTCTCCCTCGCTGAAATGCGGATGGTGGTGCACAAGGAGCTCGATAACTCCCGCCTGCGCGAGGAGAATCGGTCGCTCCGCGAGGCCCTCGGACAGAAGTACAGCCATCCCAACATCGTCGCCGCCAGTCCCAAAATGCAGGAAGTGCTCGCCACCGTCGAACGGGTTGCGCCCACTAACTCCACCGTTCTGCTGGGTGGCGAAAGCGGTGTCGGAAAAGACCTCATCGCGCGCGCCATTCACGAAAAGTCGCGCCGTGCATCGGGTCCCTTCGTTAAGATCAACAGCACCGCGATCCCCGAAAATCTTTTGGAGAGCGAACTTTTCGGCTACGAAAAAGGAGCTTTCACCGGAGCCACCGCCAGCAAGCCCGGCAAATTCGAACTCGCCGACAAAGGCACGCTCTTCCTCGATGAAATCGGAGACGTGCCGCCCGCGATCCAGGTCAAACTTCTCCGAGTGCTACAGGAGCGGGAGTTCGAGCGCCTGGGCGGCACTCGCACCATCAAAGTCGATGTGCGTCTAATCGCTGCCACCAACCGCGATCTGCGCGCCGCTCTCGAAGACGGGACGTTTCGCGAAGATCTTTATTACCGGCTCAACGTGGTCCCAATCGATATCCCTCCGTTGCGCGAACACAAAGAAGATGTTGCTGGATTAGCGAACCTGTTTCTCGCGCGCTTCGCCAAAGATTCCGGGAGATCGGAAGCCATCACCGGTATTTCGCCCGCTGCGATGCAGCTTCTCGCCGGTCATTATTGGCCGGGGAATGTGCGTGAACTGCAGAACGTCATCGAGCGCGCATGTGCTCTCGCCTCGGGCAGTCAATTGGAGGTCGGCGACATACAACTCGACTCGCCACGCAATCGCGCCAACGACGCCGCATCCGATCGCTTTCTCCCCGACGGCATGACCCTCGACAGGTGGGAAGACGAAATGATCCGCGAAGCTCTGAAACGCGCCGGCGGCAACAAGTCACAAGCCGCGCGGTTGCTTGGGCTCTCGCGGAATGCGCTGCGTTACCGACTATCGAAAATCGGCATCGACGACAACGACGGGGAGTGAAAGATCGGGATCATCGGGCCATCTGATGATCGGCTCATCGGATTGATTGAAAAGCTGCTCCCGGGACCTCAGTTTTGGAGCCGCAAACACCCCTGGCTGAAAACCACCACCCCGGTGGTACCGAGCCACTGGGGCCCTCGCAAATCGCCGTTCGTACAGTCGGCGCCATAGATTCTAACTTACTGAAAAATATTAAGTTAAGTAAATTTCCACAGGCTGCTTCACATTGGCACTCGGCCTGCATTCTTTTAGGCAGAGTTTGTGTCGCCCCAGCAAAAAAGGTGAGGTATTTATGAAATTCAAATCAATAGCGGCAATCTTAGGATTGGGATTGACGATGGCGATTCCGGGCGCCGTGGTCATCGCGCAGAACCCGGACTACCAATCGTCGGATCAATATTCGAAACCGTCCGCTGGTATCCAGGCGGCTGTCCAGGGTCCCAGCGACCAAGGTTCAATGGAGCAGGACTCGATTGACCAAGGTTCTACGGATCAGGGTTCGATGAATCAAGGGTCAACGAATCTAGATTCGACGCAACCGGGCTACAACGATCAGGGCTCAATCCAGAGTTCCAGCGCTCCGACTGACACCAACGCCGGCGTAGCGCGCGTCAGTCTGATTCATGGCGATGTCTCCACACAGCGTGGCAATGCTGGCGACTGGTCCGCAGCTGCGCTTAATGCTCCCGTCGTTGCGGGGGATCGAGTTTCTACTGGCGACAAAGCGCGCACCGAACTTCAGCTTGACTATGCCAACATGCTTCGTCTCTCTGAGCATACGGAGGCCAATGTCAATACGCTCACCCACTCGCAAATTCAGATTCAACTTGGGCGCGGGATGGCGAACTACACCGTCCTGAAGAATAGCGATGCGGACACGGAAATCGATACGCCCAACGTTGCCATTCGCACCAATCGCCGCGAATCGAGTTTTAGAATTCTAGTGGCTGCTGACGATCACACTGAAGTGCTCGTCCGCAAAGGCGAAGTAGAAATTACGACTCCACAAGGCGGCACTCGCGTCGGGGAGGGCCAGTTCATTACCGTGCAGGGCGCTGGCGATCAGGCGCAATACAAGATCGGCGAAGCGCCTTCACGGGATGACTGGGACCAGTGGAACACTGATCGCGACAACGTCATCCGCAATGCGGCATCGCGGCGACGCACCAATGACTACTACGTCGGAGCCGAAGATCTCGACAATCACGGCACTTGGACGGAAGTTCCCGATTACGGTCAAGTCTGGCGTCCAAATGTGGCGGATGACTGGGCGCCGTATCGCGACGGGCGCTGGGTGGATGAGCCTAATTGGGGATGGACCTGGGTTTCGTATGATCCCTGGGGCTGGGCACCCTATCACTACGGTCGCTGGATGATGTATGACAACGCTTGGGCCTGGTGGCCTGGTCCGATTTACGCGGACCCGTTTTATCGCCCGATCTGGGCACCGGCTTATGTTTCGTTCGTCGGTTTTGGCGGTGGATTCGGATTCGGCTATGGCTGGGGCTCGATCGGCTGGCTTCCGTTGGGA
>DATFVD010000119.1:0-11960 GCA_035260505.1 Terriglobales bacterium | reverse complement strand
CGCGGCGGCGGAGTGTAGCCCTTCATCGGGCCTTCCTTCACGCCTCGCGGTACATACCTCTGTCCCGGCCGTCGCGCCGGACCACCCGGACGGCTTCCCGGGCGCGTTAGTCCCGGCGGAGGCATTGCTCCCGCTCCCGGACCTACTCCCAGCGGACGTGATCCCGCCGGCGCAACTCGTGTCGGATGCATCGGTCGCCGTTCACCCGGGCGAAGCGGCGGACGCGCCGATCCCGGTGCTTGCGGCCGCGCGGTGCGCTGAAAAATCGGCTGCCCCGGGACAGGTCGTCCCGGCGCTGGACGCGAAGCCGCACCCGGCGCAGACGCACCCGGCGCAGCCAAAGGTGCCTTGTAAACCGGGCGCGGGCCGGTTTGTGGCATGATCATTCGCGGCGGTGGCGCAACCGGAGCCGCTGGCTTCGCGGGCGCCCCGCTTGGCATCTGCATGACATTCGCCGGAGGCTGCGCCGCTGGCGAAGCACTTCCGGCCTGTGCTGCGGGAGTCGTAACCCTCGGCGGAATGGCGATAGCTGGCGGTGCCGTACTCGAAGTGCCAGCCGGTGTCGTCGCGGCGGGCGGTGCGACGGGAGTCTTGGGCGGGATCACGACCACTGTCGGCGGCCGATATCCGGCAGCTACCGAAGCTGGCGTCACCATTCTCGGCGCCGGTGGCGTGGGTGCATCAACCGCTGGCTTGGGCGGCATTGCCTTCGGCGCCCCTGCCTTCGCTTCTACCGCCGGCTTCTCAACCGGCGCCTTGACTGGCGGACGCGACGCAGGTTGATCGGCGACGCCTTTTTGCTGCGTGATGGCGCGCAGCACGTCTCCAGGCCGCGAAATATTCGACAGGTCGATCTTGGTCTTGATCCCCTCGTCGCTGGAAACAGCGCGCGAAGTCTTCCCTGCACTCGGCGCCGCCTCGGAGCGGCCGCGGAGATGTTTCCGCACCAGTTCCGCTTCGTGGTCTTCCAGAGAACTGGAGTGCGTTTTCTTCTCCGTAACACCTACCGTGGTCAGCGCGTCAAGAATCTCTTTGCTCTTGACTTCCAACTCACGGGCCAGATCATTGATTCGAATCTTACTCATCCGCTCTCGTTTCCTCTTCTTGTCCTGCTAATCTCGTGTATCTAAGCTCGCATGTCTAACCTCGTAATTATCTAGCCTCGCGAAAATCCCTGCGCCATCTCATTTCTCTAGCTTCCCGCTGACGAACTCCGCGCGTTCGGTCCGGACGCAACTCCGAACTCGCCACGCTCCCTGTTCAGCTCTTCTTGTCTTCCGCGGCTGCTTCGGTCGCGGATTCGGCGGTCGGCTCTTCTTCAGTCGCGCCTTCTTCAGTAGAAGGTTCCGCGACCTCTTCTGCCGCCGTCATTTCGGTGGGCCCCGCTTCGGCAGGCTTCGCTTCGGCGGCTAATGCATCCGCTTCAACCGAGCCCTCTGCCAGCGATTCCTCGCTCAAAGCCGCTTCGGTGGCGGCTTCCTCAGTGCCTTCCGGTTCCGCGGCGGCTACTGCCTCCCCGCCATCCAGAGTGGCAAAGTAATTATTGACCGCAATACTGATTTTTTCCACCGTTTTTGGGCCAATGCCTTCAATCGCTTCCAGTTGCTCCGGCGTCATATCGGCCAGCGACTCCACCGTGTTCACGCCCGCCGCTTTCAGTTTCTCGACCAACCCCTCGCCCAGTCCGGTAACGATCTCCAGCGGAGTTACGGTCTGCGTGACCAGCGCCGACATCTGCTGTTCTACTTCCTGCCGCTTTTCTTCCTCGCTCTTGATGTCGATCTTCCAGCCCAGCAGCTTCGCCGCCAGCCGCACGTTCTGCCCTTTTTTCCCGATCGCGAGCGAGAGTTGCGTATCGTCCACCACCACTTCCAAATGCTTGTCCGCCGCATCGACAATCGTCACCCGGCTCACTTTCGCCGGCTGCAACGCCTTCTCCGCGAACGTAACCGCATCCTCGTGATACTCGATAATGTCGATCTTTTCTCCGCGCAACTCGCGGATGATCGACTGCACCCGCATGCCCTTCATGCCCACGCAGGCTCCGACCGCATCCACGTCCTTGTCCTTCGACATCACCGCGATCTTCGTGCGCTCGCCTGCTTCCCGCGCAATCGCGCGGATCACCACCGTGCCGTCATAAATTTCCGGCACTTCGGTCTGGAACAGATGCTGGACTAATTCCGGAGCGGAGCGCGATGCGATTACGCCCGGACCTTTCACCGCTTTTTCCACCCGCACGATCACTACCCGAATCCGTTCGCCCACCGCGAACGATTCCAGCCGCGACTGCTCCTTGCGTCCCATGCGCGCTTCGGCCTTGCCGATATCGAGAATCACGTCCGGACCCTCGAGCCGCTTCACGGTCGCGTTCACGATCTCGTTCACATGTCCGATGTATTCGTTGTAAACCGTGTCGCGTTCCGCCTCGCGCACTTTCTGAAAGATGACTTGCTTCGCAAGTTGCGCCGCAATCCGCCCCAGAATCCCTTCCGTCACTTTCGGGATCAGCAGCTCTCCGCCCGCTTCCGCGCTCGGATCCAGCTTCCGCGCCTGCTCCACGGTTACCTGAAGATTCGGATCTTCCACCTGCTCCGGATTCTCGACGATCGACTTCACCGCATACGCGTTGATCTTGCCGCTTTCTTTGTCGAGCACCGCGCGCAAGTTTTCCTGCGTCTTGTAGTACTTGCGCGTGGCCACCACAATGGCGTCCTCGACCGCGCTCACCACAATCTGCGGATCAATGCCCTTCTCCCGGCTGACCCCTTCGATAATGTTGTAAAGCTCACTAGCCATAAAAATTCAGGTCTCAGGTCTTAGGTGTCAGGTCTCAGAACTTCGTTTTCCTGAGACCTAACACCTGACACCTGACACCTTGCTCCTATATTTCCGGTACCAGATTCGCTTTCTCTACGTTCCGTAAATCAATCTCAATGTTCAGCGCCGCGCCCTCTTTCGGACGCATCTTCTTCTTACGCGCTGCGCTTAAGTCAAGCAGAAGCTTTCCGTTCTCGAAGCTTTCCAGCTTCCCTTCAAAATGCCGGTTGTTGTTCACCGGTTCCCGCGTCATCACTTTCACGCGATGCCCGCGAAAGCGCTCAAAATCCGCCGCCTTCGTCAGCTTGCGATCCAGTCCCGGAGAAGAAACCTCCAGCACATACGACCCACCCGGAAACGCATCTTCAACGTCGACGATCGTCCCAAACTCCCGGCTAAACTTCGAGCAATCCTCGTGCGTCACGCCATCCGGACGATCCGCCGCTGGCAATGCTCCAGGCCTGTCAATAAATACGCGCAACGTGCGATGCTTGCCTGCCCCGGACACTTCCACTTCGACTACTTCCAGCCCGCTCGAGCCCGCCACACGCTCGGCAATCTGCCGGACCTTATCCAGATCAAAAGCCATGTTTTCAGCAATTTACGTTCGAAGTTCCCCGCCAACCCATCCATTGATCGGCCCAACTAAAAAGTGGGCTTTCGCCCACTGGTGTGCTTCGACAATCCTGGCACTACGACACAACAGTTTTCGTTACCAACTATACGCCGCCCATATGGAAAACACAAACCGGGACGCATGCATTACGCAATGGAAAACCAGAGTCCAGTAAAGGTACAATCGCGTCCAGGTTTTGGAGGTTATGTGCGCCGCTTCTGCCTCGCCTTGACTATGATTGTTCTGGTCGGCGCATCTGGAATAGGTCAGCGTCGCAGCCCAGGCGGCGCCAGTAAAGTAGGGCCACCCTCACGGACACTGCCAGGGAGCATGAACACCGGTGCCACTTCAGATCATCCAAACGCAAATCAGGAGCCCAAGGTCGAGTTCCACTCTGACACAATACTTGTGCAGGTGCCAGTTGTCGTTCGGGACAAACAGGGCGTACACGTTTCGGGCCTCAGCAAGGACGATTTCGAGATTCTCGAAAACGGTAAAGCGCAGAAGATCGCCACTTTCGAAGAGTTCACTACAGTCATCCAACCTGTCACTCCTGGAACTGCCGCGTCGAACACTCTCTCTAACTCGCCAGGAACTGCAGGCAAGCCGCATTCGATGACCGTCGTTGTTCTCGACACGGTGAATACGCCGTTTCTGGATCAAGCCTACGGACGTAAGGAGCTAATTCGCTATCTTGCCACCAACCTTAATCCCGGACAAGGCTTGGCGCTGGTGGTCCTTACCAGTAGAGGCGTTCGTATCGTACAAGGACTTACTCAGGATTCAACCGCGCTCGTCCAGGCCGTCAACCGCCTGAAGGGTGCAGTCTCCACGATGGAAGACGCCGACATTGATACACAAGCCCGGGCCTTTGCCGATTCTGCCGGGAATTTTCCCTCAGCTCTGACCCGACCCTCCCCGAACGGGACCGTCTACGCAGGTCTCTACGATTTCGTTATGAACGGCGACTCCGACATTGCGCGGCTTCAGCAAGACCGGGCCATCGAATCAACCATGCGCGGTTTCCTCGATATCTCGTGGGCTCTTTCCGGAATTTCGGGCCGGAAGTCTCTAATCTGGGCGACCGGTAGTTTCCCCTTCTACATTGATTCGCCTGGGGCCGTCCCTGCCCATCTTTCCGTCCTGTACGAGCGCACCATGAAAGCGCTGAACGACGCCGAGATCTCCGTCTATCCGGTTGATGTGCGCGGTCTGGTAAACACCAGTGCAGGAGCATCGGCAGCTGGAAATACCCGAGCACCGCGCGGTCCAGCCACTGTTCAGCAACTTGTCGCGCGCAATTGGCTGCAAGGCTCGACCCTTGATACGCTCAGGGATTTTGCCGAGATGACGGGTGGCCAGGCATTCTTTAACAGCAACGATATCGCCACCAGCTTTCACCGTGCCGCCGCTGACTCCGATTCTTACTACGTTGTCTCCTACTATCTAGACACCGCCAACCGCGCCCCCGGCTGGCGCAAGCTGAAGGTCAAGATCAATCGCAAAAACATTGATGTCCGGGCTCGTAACGGATTCTTCGTAACCAATGCGACGGTGAACCCAGCCCTCACTCTCAAACTTGACCTCGACTTTGCCATTCATTCTCCCTTCGATTGCACTGGCGTCCCGCTGTCCGTGCAGTGGACCGATGCTCCTCCTCCGGATGTTTCAAAAGACGCCCCGGTGAATGGCGCGAACAAGACAGACAACAAGAAAAAGGTGGGGTTCTTACTGCGGGTCGCGGGAAGCGGAGTTTCCATCGAAGCCGGTCCGGCCAATCGTTTCAATCTGGATCTTATCGCCTACGCCTTTACCGGCAAGGATACGGAGACCGCCGCCAACTTTGCTAAGAACTTTGAGGGTTCATTTCCCGACACACAGCTGCCGAAGTTCCGCGAAAAAGGATTCGGCTACCGTGAAGCTCTCAATCTTTCGCCCGGCAATTACACGGTCCGCTTCGTCGTCCGCGACAATTTCAGCGGACGCGTGGGCAGCATTTCCGCCCCCATAACGGTGAACTAGTACCCTGAACCATCACATTCTCGCGTACTTCCGGACGCCGTAGTCCGCCGGGCGAGGCTCGGATATCTTCCGCGTCTGGCGCACCGAAAGCCCCAGCTCACATCCCCGGTTCCGGAAGTATCTGAAGTAACCTTGCGGTCGCTTCGCCCATCCCTCAAACTTCTCCTGATGCGCTTTTCTCGCGCCCATCTCGCCATCGCTCTGGGCTCCGCCGGCCTGTTGGTGCTCGTGTTCCTCGGCTATCTGTACTGGCTCAGCAGCCAGCCTCCGGTTCTATCGCGCTCCGAGGAACGCGACCCCCTGACCCAGATGCCAATCAGCATCACCATGAATCCATTTCGCGATCGCACCATCGAACGCACCGCCAATAGTTTTATCTCTGAGATGCGAGACGGTAATTGCCGCAAACTGCTCGCGCAGTGGGGAAAGGACTACCGCAGGAAGCGCGCGGAATTTCTCTGCAGCTCCGAAGCCCAGCACCCGCTGATTTCCTGGAACCTGGTGGAATGGGAAGACGCACCGCCACTCGTAATTCTGCACTACAAAGGCCAGCGTTACAGTAGCTCTAACCAGGACTCAACCTACAAAGATCTTTTTTCAATAACC
The DNA here is from genome assembly GCA_035260505.1 of Terriglobales bacterium. Lineage (GTDB taxonomy): Bacteria > Acidobacteriota > Terriglobia > Terriglobales > Acidobacteriaceae > Acidiflorens. The sequence continues at coordinate 5,896 of DATFVD010000119.1, read as the reverse complement.
GAAGAAAAGAAAGATTCCGGCTGGACGGTCACTAAGTACGATTCCTTCTACTGATTGCCGCTATTGCTCCAGCAGATTCACGATCAAACAGCATCCGGCACAGCAGGCTGACACAAAAACCGGATGGCCCTGCTAGTGAAGATCCCATGCTGACATGCGTCCCGGCTTGGCCCCAACGCGGTCCGTCATATTCCGAAATACTTCCGACGGATCACTTTCGATGGATTCCTTCTATGAATTACTTCTTGACGACGCGAGCCGCCGCCTCTTGCGCCAGGAGCCTCCTGGCCTGCACATCGCCAGAACTTGCTTCCTTTGTGTTCTGCGCTTGAGTCTCGGTTGCTTCCTGTAGAGCTTGGGCGGCGACGCTGATCTTAACCGTATCCGTGGCTGCGGGCAGTGGTTTCAATGGGGCGGGTTGCGCGGGCACTGGCGGACGTGCTGCCGGCAGCTGATCTGAAGCCCTGCCTTGGACTTCCGGCGAACTGGTGATTGGACCGACCATTGGTAAGAACCCCCTAATGTTCCTGATCGGCACAGGAGCCTATAGACTTTAGCTTCGCAACCAAAACAACACGGGTAGCTACTGGTAGCGGAGTAACCGGTTACCCGGAATCTGACACTGGAGCGCCGCGCGTCCCTTGCCATACTCCGCGTCTCGGCGTTGAAATGGCCTTACTGACAGCTGACGGCTGAAAGCTGAGGGCTGGTTCCTATCCGCCGATATGCACCATCGTCCGCGACGCCGGCACAAATCCCGGCTCCCCGATATGGTGCCGTTCCTCTTTCTTCTCTACCACCTTCACAATGAACTCTGCGAGCTTCTCGTCCGTCGCGCCGCGTCGCATCAACTCGTGCAGGTCGTGATCCCACACGGAAAAAAGACACGTACGCAACTTGCCGTCCGAGGTGATCCGAATCCGGCTGCAGTGTCCGCAGAAAGGATGCGACACCGGCGCGATGATTCCAAACTCGCCTACGCCATCGGAGAAGCGATATCGCCGCGCCGTTTCACTGCGCTCGTGGGCAATCTCCTCCAGCGGCAGGAACTCTGCCATGCGCGCGAGAATCTCATCGAGCGTAACCACAATTTCCGGAGTCCAAACGCGGTCCTCTTCGAGCGGCATGAACTCGATGAAGCGCACCACCACCCGCTCTTCCCGCGCGAATTTTCCAAAGTTAACGATTTGATCTTCATTGAAGCCGCGCAGCAGCACGCAATTGATTTTTACCGGATCGAGCCCCGCCTGCCGCGATGCACGAACTCCCGCAAGCACACTCTCGAATCCATTCGGCACGCGCGTAATGCGCGCAAATCGCTCTGGATCCACCGCGTCCATGCTGACCGTTACGCGGTCAAGGCCAGCGTCTTTCAGCGACTGCGCGATCTCAGCCAGCAGGTGGCCGTTCGTCGTCAGCGCAATTTCAGGCTTTTTACCGTGCACGGTCCGCAGCTTCGCGAGATCTCGTACGAATTCCACAATGCCTTTGCGCAGCAGCGGCTCGCCACCCGTCAGTCGGATCTTCGTGATCCCGAGCCCAACCAGGATCCGCGCCATCCGCAGATAATCTTCAAACGGCAGTTCCGCATACGCCGCGCCATTCGTTCCCGTCCGGCAATACACACACTTATAGTTGCAGCGGTCGGTGATTGATATCCGCAGGTCGTGGATGGAGCGTCCGAAATTGTCGGTTAGATTCAGCATTCAGCATTCAGCAATCAGCATTCAGGTAATCCAGTTTTCCCAGGACCCGGCAATCGCCTTAAGGGCTGAGTGCTGAATGCTGACGGCTACTTCTTCGAAGCCAATCGTTCTCTGATTTTTCGAATTCCTAAAAGGAAACAGCCGGCAGGAGTAACCCCAACGAGCGTTTCCTTTCCAACACGGGAGGCGCAGACGTTTCCATCCGCACCCTCGGATCGCACCTCTCAAACCGGCACAACCCTCGCCCCCGCCGCCAGAAAATCTCTCAGGCAGCGGGGGTCGGAAACTCGACCACCATTATAGATGTCAGAGCCGTTCTTCCGGAAGCAGCTTTTCGCAGGAGAAACGCGTCGTCCATTTGGACTGCTAAACTCTCCGCATGAAGGCACTCGTTATCACTCGTTTCGGCGGGCCCGAGGTTCTCGAATTGCAGCAGGTTCCCGACGCGCATCCCGCACCGGAACAGGTTCTGGTGAAAGTGGAAGCGGGCGGACTGAACTTTGCCGATCTGATGACTATGCACGGCGGATACGCCAATACTCCCAAGCCGCCGCTCACCGCCGGCCGCGAATTCGCCGGCGTCGAATTCGCCGGCAACGCCGAGCCCACTGGACGCCGCGTGATGGGCTACACGCAGTGGGCCGCCCTCGCCGAAAAAACGGTGGCGCATCGCAACCTCGTCTGGCCAATCCCCGACAATTGGACATCACAAGAAGGCGCCGCCTTCCCGGTAAATTTCTTCACCGCCTACTTCGCCTACTGGAAAGCCGGTTTGCTCGTCCCATCGAACGAAAAGCCCGCCGGTTCCCGCGTCCTGATTCATGCCGTCGCAGGCGGAGTAGGTACCGCCGCCGTGCAGATCGGGAAAATCCTCGGCATCGAAATGTACGGAACTTCTTCCTCGGAGGAGAAACTGGCTCGAGTGCGCGAGCTCGGTCTGCAACACGGCATCAACTACAAGCAGCGCGATTACGCGGAAGCGATCAAAGATCTAACGCGCGGCGAAGGCGTCGACGCGGTGTTCGAAATGCTCGGCGGTGAGCACGTCGCGAAGAGCGTCGCCTGCGTGCGCGACTTCGGACGCGTCATCGTCTACGGCGCAGCGACCGGCGAGACGCCTCAACTCGACACTCGCATTCTCTACGCGAAAGGCGCCAGCGTCCACGGACTCTGGCTGTCCTATTTGAGCGCGAATCGTCCGCTCATGGAATCTGCCTGGAAACAGCTTTCAGAATGGGTCGCAGCCGGCAAGCTCCATCCAGTGGTCGGAAAAGTTTTCCCGCTAGAGCAAGCGCGTGAGGCGTACACGCTGATGCAGGAAGGCAGGAATTACGGCAAGATCGTGCTGAAGATTAGTTAGCCAAGCACTCGTTGGTCGTTCGCTATTCGTCGTTCGCTCTTGGCTTTGGCTCTAGATTCTATTGTTGGTCTTCTCTATAGGATTGCATCCCGAACGAAGGGAGGCATCTGCAGTTCGTCAGCATTTGCCGATCTCCTGACAAAACACCTCACCCCTGTTACTCCGGCAGCGCGCACACATGTTGCTAACCCGGCAAGAACCCGCGCGTCCAATAGGCAAGTTCGCGAAAACAATACTTGGCAAAAAAGAAAGAAAGCGGGAACTTACTCAAACCGAGATTCGTATCCTGTAGCGAACCAAGATGGGGTGGACGAAATACTTTCGCTCCACTTAGAAGAATTTGCAGGGTGACGGGACTGGCGCACGCATGGTTTGGCGGCCCTGGTGCTCCTGGTCCGGTCAAAAAGCACGAGTGTTAGGCACGCGTTTTTTGCGTCACCCTGACACGGGTATTGTAGGACTTCGCAAAAAAAAGGCAAGCCCGCAAGTCGAACCACCACCAGCCGCCCCTAACGTTCCCGGCAAGAAACCGGGTAGAAAGCAAAGGAGCATATGAAACTGAAAAATCTGGCGCTGAACAATCTGGCAAAGACTGTTGTGCTCGGGCTGGCTGTGCTGCTCGCATCGAGTGCTTTCGCAAGTAACAAAGGCACGTTGCAGGTCCACGAGACACTCAACGTCGCCGGCCAGCAACTCGCCGCTGGTGAGTATCAACTGCGCTGGGACGGCGCGCCGGGATCAAATGTCGAAGTCAGCTTCATGCAAGGTAAAAGAGAGGTCGCGAAGGCTTCAGCGAAAGTCGTAGCCCTCGATAGAGCCGCCGACTACGACAGCGCGGTCGTCGATCACTCCAGCGGCAAGGCAACAGTTTCCGAGGTACGCTTCGCCGGCAAGAAGTACTCCCTAACGATCGGCGCCACCGAGAAGGCTGAGATGAGCGGAGGCTCCAACAAGTAACTTACTAACTCCTGAAACACGATGCGAGACAAAGGGAGCACTCCGGTGCTCCCTTCTGCTTGTGGATTGAACTAAATACTATTGGATTCGGACTATGGGGTTACAGCTTTCTCCAATTCAGCACTTATGTGCACGCTGCTGCCCGCGCTGGACTTCAACTTTCGTTCCCAGCTCTGGAATCCCGGTTTTTTGACGACAACCGCGTGATCACCCTCTGCTACCTGAACGTCAGAGGGCGTGCTCCCGACAAAATTTCCATCGACCTCAATGTCGGCGCCCGGCGGGATCGAATCGATCTGCAGCTTTGCCGTGGAGGTTTTTGCCGGGGCCTGAGCGGCAGCCGGAACTGATTTCTCCTGAGCGGCGACAGCCTCAGCCCGAGTGGATGCGCCATGCTCCGACCAATCTTTCGTGATGGCTTCGCACGCCTCTTGCACCGAACCGCCGAGTGAGAGTGTGGACTTGCTAACGATTGAATCCCCGCTCACCCGATTGAATACGGCTACCTTGTTCTTGTGGGCCAAAAAACTTTTCCCACCTTCGTGATCAAGGACAACGATGTAGTCAGCCCTATCCTGCTTGTTATTAATCTTCACTTGCGGACAGCGCTCCCCGAAAGTCTTGATGATCTCGGCGGTTTGTGGTCGGGCGCCTCCAGACGATGTGCCTGCAAATGCTCCCCCGCCGCCTCCGGCCTGTCCACTCACCGACCATGACTCACTGTCGGTAACAAAGACCCGGGCGCTATCTGCTGGCGTAGTGGTCGCTGTTTTATCCTGTGTATGCGATACAGCAGCCAAAGAAAACATAAAGACCGCGAGAAAAAGAGACTTTCGCATTCGTCCTCCCAGACGAAACCAGGCCGATTGAATGGAACGCCCCATTAATTCTTGACCGTCATAGCGTCCGAGTCCACAGCCTTCTTACCGGTAACTCCCTCAAGTCCGGCCAGCACTCCGCGATAGTCGTTCTTATCGCACTGCATCGCAAAACCGCCCTTCTTATCGCCATCAGCCCAAGTTAATCCGACGAAATGTTTCTTTGACTTGGTAAGGGCCATTAAAGCGCCGATCCCCAGGGAAATAACAGCCAGCCCAATCGCCGCCCCGATTCTCCGATGGACATCTTGCCCGTAACTAATCTCCGTAACCGCCGAGGCTGGGATTGTTATGACCTCTCCCTTATCCCTCACGAGCCGCACTTGGTTGGAGTCGATGATCAACTTCATATCCGTCCCAGCTTTAACGTCTGGAATGGAACCCCCATCGTATTTAACCTTGTACCCGTTGTCACCAGCGAAGGCCGTCAGCGGCATCGCAAGGCACAGAAGAATCGCTATAAGCTTATTCACGCTGTCTCCTAATCTTTACAGAAAGTTGGTAAAAATGGCCCGGAGTCGGATCGGGGGAATGGATTGCACACCACGCAAATACAGCATCGCGAAAGTTGCCTGAAGGTAGGGTAACACAGGACTTCAAGGAATCGTTCGAGGGTATTTACTGCTTAGGAGCGTTGGCTTTGGTGGCACGACCGCGAAACCGGCTGTCGCAGCCGGAACAGATGTCCGCGCGGTCCGAGCAAAGCCGCGTTCGTCTACCTGGACCCTTAGTACTTCGGCATCTTAGTATCAATCCGCTCCGCCCAAGCCGTAATTCCGCCTGTCAGATTACTAACTTTGGTGAAGCCCGCCTGCTTCAGAAATGCCACCGCCTTCGCGCTCCGTCCGCCCATCTTGCAATGGGCGACGATTTCGCGGCTCGAGTCGAGTTCGCTAACCCGCTTTGGCAGATCGCCGAGCGGAATGAGATATCCGTTCAGGTTACAGATCTGGTATTCGTGCGGCTCGCGGACGTCGAGAATAAAAATATCGGCC
>DATFVD010000118.1:0-2248 GCA_035260505.1 Terriglobales bacterium | reverse complement strand
GGGCGCGCCACCAGAAGTTAAAATGCGCGCAGCACCCGTCTCGATCACATCTTCCAAGGCCGCGTCCAAGTCGGCGACATCATCGAACGCACGATGAAACGTAACCGGGAGCGGCTGTGCGAGCTTCACCAATTCTCGCGTGCGCTGCACATCCACCCGGGGGTCTTCGGTCAATAAGCCAAGAACAACCCCGTCCATTCCCAGCCGCTTGGCGGTCGCAATAGCGCGTCGCATGTGCGCGATCTCTTCCGTCGAGTAGACAAAATCACCCGCACGCGGCCGGATCATTGCAAAGATCGGCAGCCGCACCTGTTCTCGGGCCTGCCGCATTAGCTCTTCGCCAGGCGTGAGACCGCCAAGGCGCAACTCCGCGCATAGCTCAATGCGATGCGCGCCACCACGCTCGGCGGCAACGGCGGCTTCCGCCGTCGCTACGGATATTTCCAGGAGATATGGACTCGCCACGGAGCAGTAGAGTAGCAGGCCGGCATGCGGGCCAGAGCAGGAACTTAGTGGCGCAGGACGTCGAAGTGCGCGATGGCGAATCCCGTGGCCGCGCCGATGAATACGTCAGAAGGGAAGTGCGCGCCGGTGGTTACGCGCGAGAAGCTGATGGCCGTTGCTAACGTATAGGCCACATAAGGTACCCATTTATGGTGCCGGTAGCGTTGCGCGAACACGTCGGCAACGGAAAAGGCCATCATCGCGTGACCCGAAGGGAAACTGCTGCCTTTGCCCAAGACAGAATTGTGTGTCGCGAAAAATGTGTCGTTGTACGCGCCGTTTGGCGGGAATTCCGAGGGCCGCGCTCTCCGAGTAATAGCTTTCAAAACGATCATCAGTACCGCGTCATTCGCGACCGCCTCGCCGGCCAACAGTGCCGTTCCTTGGCCGTAGGAATCGTGACGAATCAAACTAAGGGCATAAAAGCCCACCGGAACCACGGTAATTAAACCACCACTAATCGAGCTCTTTAGGACTTTGTTGTACTCACTGAAAATATCGGTCTGCCGCACCTTTCGCTCGAGCGGCGGGTCTTCCTTGACAAACACGGCCGTCCCGCCCACGACAATCGCCGTGGTAATCCAGGCCTTCCGCTCCCCCAGCTTTGTAGGAAAAAGCCACATATCTTTCTGGTCGTGCAAAAACCTCGCCGGCATCTTGCGCCAGGAAACGTCCAAATCCTCTGGAGCAATCGCGGAGTGCGACATGCGTGAGTAGGTACTATTGGAGGACTGCGGTTGCGCCGGAGCATCGGAAGAGATCTCCTGCGCCCGCGTCGGCGCCGGCGAGAAAATCAACGCAATGCCCAGAATGGAGAGCGTGGCCAAACGGGAACAACCTGAGCGGCGGACCATACGATGAACATTCCCCCTGAGCCGAGCGGGCGGATGGGGGAACCGCATCGGGTATTTCTGTCAAATAAGATGACACGGGCTCGCAAAAGGTTCTCACCTCTACAATCAAGCCCACAGTTCAATGGATTTCAGTCAGGCTAGCCCTCAACCAATTCCAGTACATGCCCAACACAGCTGCGCCGTTCCAAGCCCACATGAACGCGCGCATTTGTCCAGGCGTGTACGAACGCTCCTTCCATAGCACGCTCGAGTCCACAGCGAACCACAACACGCCCACGCCTAAGAATCCTGCAATGATCACATCACGAAAAAACCAGTAAACGATCGCCGTTTCGATGCACAGCAACGCGGCAATCAGGAATTTCGCGCGGACTGCCCCGAGTTGCGTCGCGGTGGTTCGTCGCCCGCTCCGCCGGTCCGGCACAATATCCATCACTTCGCCAAATACGTGCGAGTGCATCGCGAACAGCGCGCCAAAAACAAAAGTGGGCCAGGGAAGCTGCGGCAGATGGTTCAGCCAGCTGCTCAACACGAAAACAAGTAGATAGCTTGCTTGGATCAACACATCAAAAGGCGGACGCCCCTTCCATCCCACATGCGGAGAATTGTAGAGTGCGACAGCGGCGGCTAGCGCCGCATACCACAACAAGATCTTCGTCCCGATAAGGACCAGGAACAGCGCCACGAACGGCAGTTGCGCGACGGCAATCTCCCAGCGCAGGGCCGCCAATTGTTCCCGTGCGCCCAAGGATCCGAAAAGAAACGTGCCCTTCCGCGGATTGTAAACATCCGCCTCCGCGTCCACGATATCGTTCACGCCGTACAGCACAAGGCCCAGCGGAGCCAGCACGTAGAAGAGACCAACCCAGAAAATCCACGAGCGAAAAAAA
>DATFVD010000117.1:0-11608 GCA_035260505.1 Terriglobales bacterium | reverse complement strand
AGAGGAACTTGGACAAGGCATTGGTATCGGTAATTATTCCGGCATTTAATGCCGCGGCAGACATTCGGCAGACGCTGAATTCTGTCCTCGCTCAAACCTATCAAGCGATCGAAGTGATTGTAGTTGATGATGGCTCCTCAGATGCCACGGCTGCCATCGTTGAGGAATTCGTAACAAGGGATGCCAGAATTCAGCTCATCCGGCAGACTAATGCGGGAGTGGGCGCCGCGCGGAATGCTGCGATACGGAAGGCGCGCGGCAAATACGTTGCTCCCCTGGATGCCGATGACCTTTGGTTTCCAGAGAAGCTTGAGAAGCAAGTTGCCCGCATGGAGCAATGTGGCAACGAAACAGGTCTGGTGTATTGCTGGTTCAAACTGATCAACGAGCACGACGAGTTTGTGGATGTGAGCCATTCTAACACTCTGGAGGGTCGCTTGCGTCATGCCATGGTTTTGCAAAACCTCCTCGGCAATGCCAGTGTGCCCCTATTTCGTGCAGCCGCTCTTGAAAAGATCGGGCTCTACCTCACACGAGTCGAGCAAGAAGGAGCCCAGGGTTGTGAAGATTGGGATCTCTATCTTCGGGTTGCCGAGTTCTTTAGCATTCACGTCGTTGCCGAACATCTGGTCGCATATCGGCAGAGAAGCTCGGGTATGAGTTCCAACGTTGAAGGCATGACTGCATCCTTTGCCGTCACCATGCGTCGAGTGCGTCAACGTAATGTCGGCTTGCCGGCCGCCACATTTCGTTGGTCCGGTGGTTACTTTTATCATTACGTTGCAGTTAAATGCTATGAGTCAAGGGATTACCCCAGGTGCCTCCGCTACTTGAAAGAAGCCGTCTCTGCTAATCCGGTCTTGTTCTTGAAACCCGGTATTTACAAAACTTTCATCAAAAGTGTATTCAACCCAGTCACTCGCCCCAGCAGCAAGGGGAGCGAAAGAGCTGACTCGCATTCCAAAAAAAGAAGGAAGCGTCCGTCCATTTTGAATGCGATTTTCAGACACTTTGAGCTCGCGCGCTGGTCTGCGGCATTGGACGACGGAGCTTAATCGATGGCTGTTCTCCTGCGTGCCCTGAGAGCCCTCTTTCCCTTACTACGCCTGCAGCGTTGGATGCTCGCGGTCATAATCGTTCTCGGGGTACTGACCGCGCTGTCAGAGGGTCTCTCAATTTCACTATTGGTTCCGCTCATACAGAATCAAATGGGAACGGCCAATGCGGGTGTCATTGGTAGGATGACAGCGCTGTTCCAGGGAATTCCGGCCGATAGGAGGCTTTGGTGGATTGGTGTCAGTATCCTTATGTTGGTGGTGCTGAAAAACATTCTCAGCTACAGCTATTCCTTGCTCTTCCAGTGGGTGAATGCGTCCATCAGCCACCGGCTTCGCTGCGGTATTTTTCATCAGTTGCTCAGCGTGAGCCAGAGCTACTTGGATGGCCACGATTCCGGGAAATTACTGAACACCCTGGGTACCGATACCTGGCGTGTCAGCTCCGCGTTCGCAGTGCTGGCCAACATGATCATCAACGCCTGTATGACGCTGACTTTGGGTAGCCTGCTACTGCTGATTTCCTGGAAACTGACGCTGATTACTGGCTGTTTGCTGCTGTTGATCTCTCAAATCGTTCAAAGGCTCACCGGTCGCGCGAAGCAGCTCGGTCTTGAGGCAACTGCCGCAAGCGCAACCCTTTCTCAACGGATGCTTGAGACGTTTCATGGCCTACGGCTGGTTCGGGCATTTGGCCGCGAAAGTCATGAGCAGAACCGATTCGACGTGGCTTCAGGCACGGTCAGAAAAATCTTCTGGAAACTGGAGAGCACTTCCGCATTGGTTCACCCGTTGTCCGAAGTGCTTACGGCATCGTTGTTGCTTGGCATCGTCGCGGTGATGGCAATGCGCGCTCCCGGACAGATGGCGGCCTCGTTAACCTTTCTGATTCTACTGTATCGACTACAGCCTCGCATTAGACAATTCGATTCCGACCGGGTGGCGCTTAATGCGTTCTCCGCCTCAGTCGAGGAAGTCAGGAAGCTGCTTGATGAGACCGATAAGCCTTATCTGCGCAGCGGCGCCCGGGTGCTTAATTCGATCGAGAAAGGGATCGTTCTCGAAAATGTCTCCCTTTGTTACGACTCCGCAAAAGGTCCGGCTCTAGATGAGGTGACCTGTTCGATCAACAGTGGCGAAACCACTGCCTTGGTTGGTCCCTCCGGTGCCGGCAAGTCCAGCTTGATCAGCTTGGTCTGCCGTTTTTACGATCCTTCGTCCGGGCGTCTATTGATTGACGGAATTCCGCTGCAGGAGCTCGACCTAGCCCGGTGGCGTAGCCAGATCGCTGTGGTAAGCCAGGACGTCTATCTCTTTAATGCGAGCGTGGCCGAGAACATCATCTACGGGAAGCTCGACGCAACCCGCGAAGAACTCTTTGAAGCCGCCCGCAAGGCTCACGCCCTGGAGTTCATCGAGAATCTGCCGGATGGCTTTGAAACGGTTCTCGGGGATTGGGGTCTTCTACTCTCGGGCGGTCAGCGGCAGAGAGTGGCATTGGCGCGTGCCTTCATCCGAGATCCACAAATCTTGATTCTGGACGAGGCGACAAATTCGCTCGATCTTATTTCGGAAACAGTCGTCCAAGATGCCCTTGAGGAGTTCGGACGCGGCCGAACGGTAGTGATCATTGCGCATCGGATCAGCACGATTGAGCACGCCGACAAGGTGATCGTGCTCGATTCTGGAAAAGTTGTCGAGAGTGGCTCGGTAACCCAGCTTTTATCAAAGGGTGGCCTTTTCTCCCGTTTCTATGCCCTTCAATTGCGGAAGACGAAGGTAGGGCGTGTCCGTGCCGCTCCGTCGAGCCAGGAGGCGCGACCGGATCTAGCCCAGCAAAAACCATAAGAGGGCCGTCCGTATGCATGTTCTCCCGCCTAACTGCGCAATGGCTCACCGGTTGTCCGGCGGTCCCGGACATGTGCGGAACGCCATCCGCTCCTACCATGTCTGCGAGCGTCGATAACACTATCTCCCATCGCCCGTTTGTTTCCCTGGCAGACGCCGATCCTGCCGGCGCTTGCGGCGTTTCGGTCATTATTCCTGCGCACAATGCCACGGCGACCCTTGAGGCGACCCTGAATTCCCTGGTTCACCAGACCCGCGGGGTTTGGGAGGCGATCATTATCGATGACGGATCTGGGGACAGCACCCGCGCCGTGGCGGAACACTGGGCGCAGAGGGACCGGCGGTTTCGTGTGCTACACCAGGAGAGGCTGGGCGTTAGCGCGGCACGGAACCGTGGATTGAGGGATGCGCGACACCCCTTCGTCCTGTTTCTGGACAGCGACGATCGGATTGCGTCAACGCACCTGGAGCGCATGGTAGGCATGTTGGCGGCTGATTCCACGCTGGACGCCGTCCACTGCGGTTCGCAACGCATCTTGCCGTCTGGTGTTGCTGGACGCCCTCGCCTGGGCTCCGACGAGGCCGATCTGTTTCAGTATTTCGCTTTCCAATGCTATTTTCCAATTCACGCCTGCGTTCTGCGGCGTGACCTGGCACTGGCTGTCGGCGGCTTCGAGACCTCCCTCACCACGTGCGAGGATTGGGACTTTTTTCAGCGTGTCGCGCGAACCGGCGCGCGCTTCGGGCGCGTGCCGGAAGTGTTGGCCTATTATCATGTCCGCGCAGACTCCGCCAGTCACGACATTCAGCGCTGCGTGAGCGATGCACGATTGGTTCTTGACCGCGGCCACGGAAGGGACCCACGCATGCAGATTGCTGCTGAAGTTCATGCGGAGGGGCGAGCTCCGGCCTACCGGAATCTCTCGCTCTATTGTTTGTTAACGGCTTTCGCAGCCCAGAAGATCGGTGCAGGTCACGACGCCTTGGACTTACTGGATGCCGGGGATCTCCCCCCTGCGCCCGACTTGTCGGCTGCGATGGTAGCCGACACCATTCATGAGTTTTTGCCAATGGCTGCCGGCCGGTCAGAGCAAGACTGGCCCGCTATCTGGAGCTGTGTGAGCGCTTCCGTCGCCGCATTTCTTACCAAGCTCGAGGCTCACGCTCGCGCACCGCGGCTGGCGTTCGTCGCTCTGAGACACTCGGAGAAAAAAATCCTCTTGGCTGATCCTACTCGCGATTCGCTACTGCTGGGGAGTACATATCGGGTAGACGTCAATCTGTCTAAACCAGTCCGTGATGTCTTCCTACCCAGCGAGGCTGACCGGCTCATCTGTCGGCTGACCCTGAGGGGCGAGCCGATCGGAGTGGTCGAACTGCCTGGTGTTGGAGCGCTGGCCGGTCAGAGGATTGCGGAGGCGGCGTTTGCGGGACCTGGACGCCTGCTGTTCCGTCGGGCGTTGACGCCTGAACGGAGCGTCCACCTTGGTCTCAGAGTGGTGCGCGGTTTGCTGCGGCCCCGGATCTTGCGCCTGGTCTATTGCGTCATGGCGGCAAAGCCGAAGGACAGATTGGACGCAGCCAGGCGGCTCAAGCACGAAGTCGTCAGCGTGGCCAAAGCCAATCTGCCGCGGGTCATCACCCCGCGACCCGGGGTCGCCGCGAGACAGGCCGACCACGAATGGCGGAAGTCGGTCGATGCAGCGGCTGCCGCTGGCCGGGCACGTGCGCGAGAACAGGTTAGCCCGACCAAAAGCCCGGACTGGTGGGACCGGTTCTTTGTGTCACCCGATCCCTGGGCTTACGAGAGCGATTACGAAGCGGTGAAATACGAGCAGACGCTTGCCTTATTGCCGAAGGAGGTAGTCACCGACGCGCTCGAGATTGCGTGCGCCGAGGGTCACTTTACCGCTCGGCTAGCGCCACGAGTGGGCCGCCTGACCGCCGTGGATATCTCTGCCCGCGCTCTGGCTAGGGCTCAGGCACGTTGCAGTGGTCACGGCAATGTCGCCTTTCAAAGGCTGGACCTGAACGTGGACGACATTCCCGGGCCCTTTGATCTCATCGTCTGCAGCGAGGTGTTGTACTTTGTACGGGACTTGGCAGGCGTGGTTGGCCGCATCTTGGCCCAGATTCGGCCGGGTGGTTTTTTCCTTACCGCCCACTCGCGTGTATTGATCGATGACCCTGAGGGCATCGGCTTTGCCTGGAACCAGGCCTGTGGTATTGAGACCGTTGCCAAAACCATTACCGCCCAGCCAGGGATTGCCCTGCATCGGGAACTGCGCACGCCCCTTTACCGCATCCTTCTGTACCAGCGCCTTGTGCCCGGTCAACCGCCTGGATCGCCCGAAAGCGTGGAGTCCGATCGTATGGGCCAGATGATCCCGGCAGCCCGTGACTTTGCCAGATGGCCGGGCCGCTCTCCAGCAAGGGTTGCACCAGAACGCACAGGCTCCGTTCCGATTCTGATGTATCATCGGATCGCGGCCGACGGTCCGGCTGCTCTCGCCCGGTTCCGCGTGACACCTGACCTTTTCGCTGCCCAAATAGCGACCCTGCATCGAGCCGGATACCGTACCATCGGTTTCCAAGACTGGATCAGCGCCATGATCCGAAACGAACCGCTGCCCGGAAAGCCGATCATACTGACCTTCGACGACGGATATCAGGACTTCCTGACCGCGGCTATGCCTGTCCTGCGTTACTATGGTTTCTCCGCGACGGTTTTTCTTGTGGCGGAGCGGATTGGTGGCGTCGCTGACTGGGATGCAGGCTACGGTGAGGCCGTCCCCCTGTTATCATGGCAGGAGGTGCGCGCGCTGCAGGCAACTGCGATCGAGTTCGGCTGCCATTCAGCGATGCACTGGCCGATGACCGGAATGCATCTGACCGAGCTGACGGAGGACACGGCGCGCGCTCGGGCGATTCTGGAGGAAGGGCTGGAGGCGTCCGTCACCACCTTGGCCTATCCCTACGGTGCGGAAAATGAGTTTGTCCGCCGCGTGGTGGCGGATCTAGGTTTCCGAGCAGCCGCAAGTTGCGAGCCCGGCATCAGCCGGCTAGGCGACGACCCACTGCGGCTTCGCCGCATTGAGATCTTCGGGGGCTGCGCGCCTCAGCAATTGCTGACCTTGATCGGTCACACTTCGGAGAACGATTTATCAGATGCGCTACCGGCTCAGTGAGATAGAAATCGCTCGCCCTCTGGCGCCTTTAGAGTTCGAAGCCGATGAGAGCGGAGCCGCACTTCTTCTCCGGCGTAACGGACGACCAATTGGCTTTCTTATGCGGCAAAACTCTGCCAAACGGACCTGGTTCCCAGAAGAGTTGAGCGAATCGATCAGTCATGCGCTGAAAACAAAAATTGTTGAGGAGGCGATTCGCGACGAGCTCGCTCCGCCGCGGACGAACGTTTCCTTTCCGTCGCTTTCGGTTGCCATCTGCACCAGAAATCGAGTTGCAACCCTCAAACGTTGTCTCGATTCGGTTCTTCCTCTGCAGCAGAAATACGGTTTCGAGTTTCTGGTTATCGACAACGCGCCTTCTGACGACGCGACCGCTAGACTTGCAAAAAAGTTCTCAACGGTGCGGTACGTTTTGGAGCCACGCCCAGGACTGGACTTCGCACGAAACCGGGCCTGGCTGGACGCGACCGGGGAACTGATTGCTTATCTGGACGACGACGTTGTCGTAGACTCGGGTTGGCTTGCAGGTTTGCAGGAAGCGTGGGGCGAGAATCCGGACGCTGCCGCGTTCACCGGACTGGTGATGCCGCTAAGACTAGACACCACAGCGCAGGTGCTCTTTGAAAGAAGGAATGGGTTCCGGCGTGGCTTCGACAAGAATCGATTTGGCAAGGAGCTGCCTGGCAATTCGCTTTATCCTTGCGGCCCCGGAATCTTTGGCGCCGGTTGCAACATGGCGTTCCGTCGCAACGTGCTCCGTGACATCGGTGGTTTCGATGAAGCTCTCGATACCGGAGCCCCTCTTCCAGGCGGTGGCGACCTCGACATTTTTTACCGAATCATCCGTGCCGGCCGTGCGCTCGTCTATGAGCCCAGCTACATGGTCTTCCATGAACATCGCGCCACCGAATCGGGTCTCCGACGCCAGTATTACACTTGGGGTTTGGCGTTCATGGCCTTTGTGGAGAAGAGTTATCGGAACGATCCTCCTCAGCGCGCCCAATTTCGTCGTTTAGTGATCTGGTGGGCCCGCGACCAGCTCCGACAAATGTATAAAGCGTTGCGGGGCAGGCATGTTGTGCCGTTCTCGATGGTATTTGCGGAATTCTGCGGTGGAATCGTGGGTATTTTAGGCGAGTATCCCCGCTCCTTGAAGCGCATCGCAATGGTTCGAAGGGAGTTCGCATGAGCGTTCCTGATAGATGGGATGTCATTCAGGTGAGACTCGATGAGCCGCTCCGCCCGATATCCACGCCTGGAAATGCTGCGGGTGTATACCTCGTATTCTGGTGGAACGATATCCCGCTTGGCCACGCGCTGGCTCGCGCTGGCGAGCTGCCGCTCAATGAAGCCGATATTCGGCGCAGAGCTTTGCGTGCGATCGCTCCTGCGGTCGGGTACTACTCTCTGGAGCGTGGCTTCAAGCCACCGCTGCCGATCCGGGAACAAAACCCTGCGGACAATTTCCCGGCAACGCTCGAATCACTTGCCGCTCTCAGCCAGCCGCTGAAGAATCTGACAACCAAAGTTCCGCCGATTCCCGGCAAGGTTCCAGTTTCGGTGATCGTGTGTACCCACCGGCGTCCCGACAAGTTGAGGCGCTGCCTGGCCGCCCTTCAGCGACTGGATCCGTTCCCGGCCGAGATTATCGTCGTGGATAATGCGCCCCAAGAACGCCGTACGCTCGACGTAGTCGAAGAGTTTGCCGGAGTGATTCATTGGCCGGAGCCCGCTTTAGGACTGAGCCGCGCGCGGAACAGCGGCATTTTGCGTTCTTCCGGGGAGATCGTGGCGTTTGCTGACGATGACGTGTTAGTTCATCCACGTTGGCTGTTGGGCATTTGTCAGGCATTTTCGCAGGACACTGTGTTCGGAATGACAGGCTTGGTGCTCGCAGCGGCATTGGAAACCCAGTCACAGATCCGTTTCGAGCTAGAATTCGGCGGCTTTAACCGGGGTTACCGTCGGATCACTTTCGACTCGTTTTTCTTTAATAGCATGTTGGACCGAGGGGTCCCCGTCTGGTGTATCGGAGCGGGCGCAAACATGGCTTTCCGCCGGAACGTGTTCAGCCGGATTGGGCTTTTCGAAGAGCGTCTTGGTCCCGCCGGCTCATCCGGTTGCGGCGAAGATTCGGAATTCTGGTATCGGATGCTGGCGGCGGGTATGTCAATCGTGTACGAGCCGCGCGCCGTGGTATGGCATTCGCACCGTGTCGATCGCGAGGCTTTCCGAAGCCAGATGAAGCAATATATGCGCGGCCACGTCGCGGCATTGTTGGTGCAGTTCGAAAAGCATCGGCATTTTGGAAATATCCTGAGGCTCTTCACCGCGATTCCATATACTTATTATCGGCGGCTGAAGCGAATGCGGCTCGAGGATGATTGGAGTTGCCTTTTCGGTGAACTGCTCGGGTGTGCCTGGGGAGTCGTTACCTACTTCCGTCAATCTTTGCCGAACGCTTTCACGTCTCTACGGCGCGCAGATCCTCTTAATCCAAAACCCATGTCACTTGCCATGCCCCACCGGCACAAACGGCCTCTGGCCGAATTTCTTAGCCACAACCCATTTCCGGGTCCGTATACGCAGGGTCTTTTCTACCGCGAAAAGATGCGCGCAATCCATCGGATCGCACCTGATCTGCCCATTGAGAAAATTCTGGAGGTGGGCGGAGGTCGTAGCGGACTCACGTCGTTGCTGTATCCAAAAGCTCAAATCACCAATATCGATCTCAATGCCGAATATGCGTTGGTTCCGTGTAATCAGCGACCCGGCGTCCGCTTTGTCTGCGGGGATGCAACCGATCTGCCCTTCGAAGACGGAAGTTTCGATGCGATCACCATGTTTGATCTACTGGAACATGTACCGGATGACCGCCAAGCGATTCGGGAGACATTTCGTGTCTTGCGCCCGGGCGGATTCCTGTTGGTCAGCACGCCCAATGAAAACTGGCGGTTTCCATATTACCGATTCATGAGGGCGTATTGTCCCCCAGAGCAGAAGCTTTTTGATGAATGGGGGCATGTTCGTCGGGGCTACTCGCGAACGGAGATCGAGAAGCTGGTCGGTTTTCCGGCTAGCTGCACCGCTAACTTTATCAATCCGCTGACCGTTCTGTTTCATGACGTCGGATTCTCGAATCTGACTTGGCGCCGGCGACAGCTTTGCTGGGCGATCCTGAGTCCAATTACCCTTGCCGGGTATCTGTTTCATCGTACCGGAACCAAAGGGACAGAAACTGCTTATGCATGGATCAGACCTAGCGTTGGACATCGACCCGAGAAGAGGCAAATCACCTCTAATCAACCAGCCCAGGCCCCCAGCTAGGCTGCAGGTTGCGCTGTTGCCGTGGGGTCATACCGTCGGAGATTTTCTCGATGGACCCGGAGTATCATTTGACCAGTTCTGCATGGAAATGACCGGTGGCTGGCCTTTTGGTTATGTCCAGGCGCTTCAGCTTGCCGGTTTTCAGGTCACTATCTTTTGTTTCTCAAGCCGGACCCGCATAGTTGTTTCGAAACGACATAAATCCACCGGCGCGGAAATATGCCTTATTCCGGCTAAGCGATCCTACCTTTGGATGCGGCAGTTTTTTGCAGATCCGTATGCCTGGGAGACCGCCAACATGTTTGCCGGCCGAAAGCTGCCCAAGCTCGCGAAAAAACTTCTTCGCCACCTTCTGCCTTACTTCGCTACGCCGCTGTGGACTCTCCAGCGAGAACTCAACCGCAGAGGTGTCGGTATGATCCTTTGCCAAGAGTACGAATACGCTCGCTTCGACGTGGTAACGGCCCTCGGGCGCCTTCTCGGTTTCCCCGTTTTTGCTACCTTCCAGGGCGGTAACTGGCAGATCAGCCGGCTTGAAAAGATAACGCGCCCGCGTGCAGTAAGGCGGTGTGCAGGGTTGATTATTGGTTCTGCCACCGAAGCCGCGAGAGTGCAGGCGGAATATCGGGTCGCGCCTGACAAGATCGCGCGCCTGCCCAATCCCCTTGACCTCACAGAATGGCAGCCGATGCCCCGCGCGGAAGCTCGAAGGACGCTGGGTCTACCACTCGATGCCCGAATAGCGATCTCGCACGGGCGGATCGATATCTTCCGAAAAGGTTTGGATCTGTTACTCGATGCTTGGTCTAGACTTCGCGCAACGCATCCTGGTCAAGATTGGCGGCTTGTCCTCATCGGCTCCGGCGACGACGCACTTAAATTCCGTAGCATGTTGGGTGGGCCAGGTGATTCATCAGTTCTCTGGATCGACCGTTACATTCGTGACCGGCCGCTTATGCGCACGTGGCTTTCCGCCGCCGATGTTTACGTGATGGCATCCCGGCACGAGGGCTTTCCCGTCGCGCCTTTAGAAGGCATGGCTTGCGGATTGCCGGTGGTTGCGACAGCGGTCCCAGGCGTGCCCGAAATCATGGGTGACCAGACGCCGTTGCCGGGCATAATAACTCCGATTGCGGATCTATCTGCGTTGGCGAGCGCATTGGAAAGATTGCTGGAAGATATCGGGCTATCACAAGATTTAGGATTCCGCGCGAAGAAACGGGCTCAAGATTTCTCTCTGGTTTCTGTCGGCACGCAATTGCGGAGGTTCCTGTTCGCGCACGCGAATTCCTAAACAAGACTACCTTCTCAAACCCGCAGTGGCGATAAGGCACTTCGTCCAACCCGTCGATCATAATGAGCACACGGCCACTGTCCAAATGCCGGCCCAGCCAGCCACGAGGCATCAGCCATCGCCCTTGCCAGAAAGGCTTGAGCTTCGGTCGCTGCGCCCGGACCTCGTCTTGCTGTTTGCGGGTAAGGGAAAGTCCGATCAACTCCCGCGAGATCGAATTGAATTAAATGCACGCGTGTAACCCTGGGGCGTTTTCGCCCTCGATCGCTCGAATCTCTCAGCGCCAAATGGATCACTACTGGGGATCGGCCGAGCCTAGCCGCGATCCCAGAACAGAATCGTGCCTATGCACCCAGCAGATCGTTGCCACGCCTGCTGACCGGCGATCGTCTCAGAGGGATTTTCGCAGCCTAGCCTTCGACCGAATGCGTTCCAGAAGTCCATGGTAAGAGCATCGAAATCCCCGCGCAGGGCATAGAGCTGCTCATTACGGGCAGCAAGCGCCCAGGCCGCGGCGCTTATCCCCAAACGAAGCAGCTGCGCACCAGCCAGCTCTCTTGATCCCGAAATGGTCCGGCTATCATTTGGCTACGCGATCACGTCGAACATCAGCGCGCAGCGGTTGCTACCCGGCAGCATGGTCAGGTTCAAGGAAGCCATGTATTGGGAGAAACGTCGCGAACTTATCCTTGGGCGGTCTCCTGTTTTTCGAGCGGGTCCAAATTGGAAACGCCAGTCACGGTCGTCGGCAGCGAGCAGAACCTGGCCCGCGTTCGAAGGGCCCTTCCGATATTGCGCACCGGTTCATATGCAGTGGGTCAGCGTTGATGGAAGAAGCGGACCAAGGAGGAGTTTGCCGCCGCCATTGGACTAAGGTGTAATAGCGGCTTTCGATT
>DATFVD010000116.1:0-10849 GCA_035260505.1 Terriglobales bacterium | reverse complement strand
GTTGCCGCGTGCCTCGGCCCGATGAAGGCGTACGCGTGCTGCGGTCAGCTTTGCTTTGTTTAAGTCCACGGCGCTGTCCACGCCTTCGTGCAAGCGCTCACCCACCGCCTGTTCGATTTGCTGCGCCTGCGCTTCGTCCTGTTGCAGGCGCTGGAGCCGCGCCTCCCACTTTGCCAGTTCAGCATAGGTCAGCGCGACGTCCTGGATGACGGCGTTGCGCTGGTCTTTGTCCTGAGATTCGGAAGCATGCCATTCCATTTTTGCTGCATTCAAGAACTGCCGCTGCGCCGGATTGAAAACCGTACTCTGTGCGACGGCATTTGCCAGTGCCGGCGCAGATCCTTCGATGCTGAGAGGATATCCATAGGACCATCCGAGACCCGAACCGACGAATATCGTCGGCAAGTAGTTGTTGCGGAGTTCGCGGTAAGAGGCAAAGGCGCGCTGGACGTCGGCAGTCGCGATCGCCGAAGCCGTGCTGTGGGCGAGCGCGAGCCGAATGGCGCGCTCGAGAGGCAGCGGTTCCGCCTCGCCGCGCGTTGCAATCATCACTACGGCGGTGAACAAGGCGAGCAGACTTGTAGAGCGCAAACATCGCGGCAATCGGAGTTTCATCTTGTCACCTTCATGCATGTAAATTGCCCATCATTTCGTTACCGATGAGCCGGGGGCCCGTCGATCCGAGACACATGTATGGGTCAGGCCGCAAAACACAAATTGTAGTGTGCCAGACGGGAGCTGGGCAGTGGCTTGGAGAAAGTATTTGTACAGTACGGGGCGCGGGAGGAATCGGCCATCCTCTAGCGGGCAACCCGGTTGAGTGCTTGCTGGGCCACGCCAAAGTTCCGGACCAATGACAGTGAAGCGCGGTACTCTTGCGCAGCAACGGCCTTGTCCCCCTGCTTTTCAAGCAGCATGCCGAGCAGATAGTGGACCTTGAACGCGGGAGCCGCCTCTACCGGACCCGCGGCGAAATATCGGTGCAGCAGTTCCGTGGCGAAAGGATAGTTACGTCCGGCGCGATACAGCATTTCGGCCCCCTCAAAAAGAACATCGGGTTTGGGTGAAGGTGCCTGACTGAGCTTGATGATGGCTTGCTCCATTTCAGCGAAGCGCTTCTGGCGACGCAGAAAGAGAGCGAGGTTGAGCCATGCTTCCGCGTCACCCTTGCTGAGGTCGATGTACTGGTGATACTCCCGTTCGGCGGTCGCGGCGTCTTTTTTCTTTTCGGCGATGCGCGCGTAAATCCAATGCTCCCGGGCGGGATTCACGGGCGCAATGGACTGCGCTTGCCCGCGAGCCTTATCCTCGCCGCCCCCTACGATGCCCGGGGCTGCAAGATAGAACTCCGCCAGATCAAGCCGGGCATCCACGTCTTTCGGATTCAGTTGCACGGCACGCTCGAATTCTCCGCGGACCTTTCCAGCCAGGCCCGCTGCGGCCAGAAAGTTTGCCCGATCCGCCTTTTCGCCGTATACACGCCCCAGCCACAGATGGAAGCGGCTATTGTCGGGTTCGAGCGAGGCTGCCTTTCTGCAGGAAGACTCCGCACGATCCCAATCTCCGAGCGCGAAGTACGCACGGCAGAGGAGGTTGGATGATTCCGCATCCGCCGGAGAAGAAGAGAGACGGCGAGTCAATTCGGCGATGGTTTCATCGATCCGGCCCGCTGCCAGCATGTCCTTGGCAGAGTCGGCCACGCTGGCGGTCAAAGAGGCAATCAGTAATAGGAAAACCAGCACAACTCTGGAAAGGCACGTCATCATTTAAAACTTGACCTGCGTTCGGTCGCCGATCGGCTTGCCGTTCGACGAACTGATCGCAACCACGTCCTTGGCGGAGAGGCCGTGCGTTACTTCAACCTGCGTGAGGTTGGAAAGGGAAGTCTCCACATCCCGGCGCTTGAGTTCGTGGCCGACAACCAGTAACACGTAAGGTTTGGCGTCGTCGATGCGAACCGCCTCTCGGGGCACTATCAGCACATTATCGTGTTCGGCGGCGACGATCGTCACTCCGACATTTATATTCGGCAAGAGTTTCCAATCCTTATTATCTACGATGCTGGTCGTCTCACCGACGTTGCGCGAACCGCGCAATTTCACCGTTGATGGGATGGCAGTCACGGTGGCCCCCCAAACGCGTCCAGGAACGGCGTCCCAGGTGATCTCGATTGGATTTCCTGGAGTCAGTCTGCCGACGTCGGGTTCATCGACAAAGGCCCGGACTACCACTTTTCGGAGGTCCGCCACTTGCAGCAGAAGATCTCCGGCCGCGACGAAGCCGCCTTGCTTGGCAGGCAGCGAGTACACGATGCCATTAAAAGGGGCGCGAATATTCGATTTCGCCAGGACGTCCTGCGCGGCCTTGTAGGCGGCCTGGGCTTCAGCTTGCTGTGCGTCGACGCGTGCTAACTCCGCATGCGAATATCGTTGCGTCTGCTTTTGCCGGAGAAAGGTGAGTTGGGCATCGGCGCGGGCAAGTGCGTTCTCCGCTTCCCGCACTTCTCCCGTTGAGGCCGCACCCTGCTGTGCCAGCTTCTTCAGCGCGTCTAAATTGCGTTGCGCCGCATCGCGGTCGCCGCCGGCCTTTACCAGTTGGGCTTCGAGGCTCAACACTTCTTCCTGGGTTCCACCACGCTTCGCGGCGCTGAAGTCGGCCTGCGCCGCTTTCAACAGGGTCTGAGCACGGGCAGCCTGGGCGCGCGCGTCGGCGTCATCCAGAACGACCAGCAACTGGCCCTTCTTGACGGAATCGCCTTCCTTGAAAAAAACCCGCCGTACGCTGGTCGCGATCGGAGCGTGGGCCTCGAAGTTGTTGACGGGCTCAATTTTTCCATTCGTGGAAACCAGGCTGCGGATCGTGCCCTGCTCGACGACGACGGTTCGCACCGGTACTCCCTCGTCGCGGCGGGCAACAAAAGCCGCCAGCACGATCACCGCCGTCAGGATCGCGAGCGCCGTTACCCACCAACGCCGCGGCTGGCGTCCCGAACTGTTTCCATTCAATGGCATGCAGAGAAAAACGCAACTTCAATGTATCATCCACGCGCTGCGGGGAGCAGGCAAATACACGCTTAGGACTTGGCTGTTTAGATGCATCGCGCCGGCTGTTTGAGTCAGCAAATACGCGTCTGTTAGCGAAGGGACCGTAGGGACAGCCGCCCTCGGCTGTCCAGGCGAGCTCATCTGGGGTTTCGTTTGTCCACCCGTGCACTGAATCGCGTGGCGGGCCTTCGCCCCGGCGGACAGCTGGGGGCGGCTGTCCCTGCGCAATTCTTGCGATGATGACCAGACTGATGTCCCGAAATTGCGAGCTGGGTACAATAGTCGAATGCCAAAGTCTCCTCGTCACACATCCCCCCGTTACACTGCGGAGCACGCCAGCGCCGGGCTCGATCACGATTTCCCGGAAATTGAAACCTGGCCGAACCAGTTTCCGGGATACGAGATTGTTGTGGATGACCCTGAATTCACGTCCGTCTGCCCAAAGACAGGCTTGCCGGATTTCGGCAACATCGTGATCCGCTACGTGCCGGATCGCTTGTGCCTGGAATTGAAGTCGTTAAAGGAATATCTGCAATCGTATCGAAACCTCGGCATCTTCCAGGAGAACGCTGTGAATCAGGTGCTGGAGGATGTTGTCCGCTGGGCGAAACCAGTGTGGGCCGAGGTGAAAGGCGAGTTCCGTCCGCGCGGAGGAATTGCGACCGTCGTGATCGCGAAGTGGCCGCGGGAGAAGAAGAGGCGGGAGTAATCGGCGGTCCTAAACTTTCCCTCGTCCGCCATGCTATATTCGCTCGACTTGTGCCCCCGATTAGACTCTATCCACGCACGGCGCTAGCTCTGCTGACGGCGCTGAATCTGCTGAATTACATTGATCGCTCCGTGCTGTTCGCGGTACAGGATCTCGTCAAAGCGGAGTTCCATCGCAGCGACTTAGCGTTTGGCTTGCTTACCAGCGTCTTCTTCATTTTTTACATGTGTGCGGCGCCTTTCATGGGGCCGCTTTCGCTGCGTTTCTCACGCAAACGTGTCATCGTCGCTGGGGCCCTGGTTTGGAGTATTGCCACTCTGTTCACCGCCTTCACGAAGAACTTCAATGAACTGCTCATCCGTCACACTCTGGTGGGCATCGGCGAAGCCAGCTTCGTCATTCTTTCTCCAACCTTCGTTGCGGATATGTTTCCGGTCGAAAAGCGAGGACGTGTGATGGGAGTGTTTTATCTCGCGATCCCGGTGGGAACGGCATTGGGCTATCTCTTAGGCGGGTTCATGGGTCCACAGTATGGCTGGCGCACTCCATTTTATGTCGGGGCCGCACCCGGCGTGCTATTGGCTTTACTGCTTCTACTTATTCCGGAGCCGCCACTTGGCCAATTCGATCCGCCGGAAAGCAAGGCTCCCGAGCGAGACACGCTGAGAGGGTTGATCCACAATCCCGCGTTCCTCACGGCAACGCTGGGCATGGCGATGATGACATTCGCGCTCGGAGGACTCCAGGTATGGGAACCAACCTTCTTGCATCGCGCTCGTGGATACAGCGTGCTGGGTGCGAACCTTATCTTTGCGTCGAGCACCATCGTGAATGGTCTTGCAGCGTCCCTGTTGGGTGGGTGGATCTCCGATCGACTGCTTCGCCGAAACAAATCTGCCCACTACCTCGTGTCTGCAGTCAGTCTGGGCTTAGGAATTCCGGCCATGTGCGTCGCCTTGTTTGCGAGCGGGAGGCCCATGGTTGTGGGCATCTTCGTGGCCGAGTTTTTGTTGCTGTTGAACACAGGTCCGCTGAACGCTGCAGTCATCAATTCGGTCGGGCCGCATGTACGCGCGGCCGCCTTGGCGGCAAATATTTTTATTTTCCACTTGCTCGGCGATGTGCCATCCGCAGCTCTCATCGGGTACGTCTCAGACAAGTATTCGCTGCAACTTGCCTTTCTGGGGCCGGTGATCGCGATTGCGCTGTCTTCAGCCATACTTTTTTACGGTATGCGATTCGCCCCGCCGCTGCGGATCAGTGAAGAATCGGCGGCATCGCAAGTTCCCTCAGGAGCATCTTCCTAGCACAATGCATTGGCAAACCGTTCACTGGATTGCGGGCGGCATTCTCGCACTGGCCTGGTTTTCGCGCATCGTGGAAGCGGCATTCGGTGTGCCGCATATCGTCGATATCGCGCGGCCTGAATGGGACCGCAGGCCCGCGACCCCAAATGGCGAGCCTAGAGTCAGCATTGTTGTTCCGGCGCGCAATGAAGAGGAACATATTCGCGAAACACTGGTGCAGTTGCTCGCGCTCGATTATTCCAACTACGAAATTATTGCCGTCAATGACCGCTCGACAGACCGCACCGGACAATCGATGGATGAGGTCGCGTCGTGTCCTCAAGCCCACGGCTTGCTGAAGGTGATCCACATTTCTGAACTGCCGGCGGGATGGTTAGGTAAAACGCACGCGATGTGGACAGCCGGCCTGCTGGCGAGCGGCGACTGGTTGTTATTCACCGATGCTGACGTATTGTTCAAGCCCGATGTGCTGCGACGCGCCATTGCCTATGCCGAAGCGGAGCGAGCCGATCATGTCGTCCTTTTCCCGCGCATGATCATGAAGCGGGCGGGCGAAAAAATGATGATCGCTTTTTTCCAGGCGCTTTTCGTTTTCGGACACCGGCCGTGGAAGGTTGCCGACCCTAAGGCGCGCGACCACATGGGTGTGGGCGCTTTCAATATGGTCCGGCGTTCGGTCTACGACGCGGTCGGCACATATCGCGCCCTGCGCATGGAAGTGCTCGATGACATGAAACTGGGCAAGGTAGTAAAGAACGCGGGGTTCGCCCAACGCAACGTTTTCGGGGAGGATCTGATTTCCCTCCGCTGGGCCAAGGGCGCTTTCGGCATCGTCAACAATCTGACCAAGAACTTTTTTGCCGTGCTTTCTTTCCAGTGGTGGCGGACGGTGGCCACCATAGTCGGTCTGGGTTTTCTGAATCTCGGGCCGTTTCTTGGCGTCGGGCTGGCACATGGATGGGCGCGAGTTCCTTACGCCATCGCGCTAGGCTCACTGTTTCTGATTTATTACGGAATGTCGGTCAGGTCGGCAGTACCCTCATATTATTTCTTTCTACATCCGGTCAGCACCAGCCTGTTCATGTACACATTGCTGCGCTCGATGTTCCACACCCTTTGGAACGACGGCATCGTGTGGCGGGGGACAAAATATCCGCTAGATGAGTTGCGCAAGGGGATGGTGTAACGGAAGTCGCGTAGTAACACTAATGAGTTATCGCCACGCTTCACCACAGATAGAGGGAGTTATTTGTTTGGTTCCACCCAACCCTAAGTGTTGTATTTGTCTCGGCACCAGAATCTACTAATTAAGGCGCGCCAGATTGCTCTACGGCAGTTTGAGAGCAGCGTGATGTGTCCAACTGTAATCACTGTCCCATAGTCAACAAGAGACAGCCTGAGTTCAATTCGCAAAAGGAGGGGTTATGCGGTTTTTCGTGCTAGTTGTTTCTCTGGGCCTACTCTCACTTCCGTTAATGGCGCAGGATTATCCGAAAGCGGAGGTGTTTGGCGGTTATCAGTACTTGCACATGGGGGGAAGCGGTACGGACATCAACGCCAACGGCTGGAACGCCTCCTTGACCGGCAACTTTAACAGTTGGTTCGGCGTGGCGGCGGACTTCAGTGGCGCCTATAAGACGATCAGCGGCATTGACACTAAAGTTTACACTTACGCCGGCGGTCCAGTAGTTTCTTTAAATTCCGGAGGTAAAGTAAACCCATTCGTCCACGCGCTGTTCGGGGGGGCCCATGCTAGTGCGTCGTTATCCGGTGTAGGATCGGGCTCCGCCAACGGTTTCACCATGATGTTTGGCGGCGGTGCCGACGTGAAACTCAACAGGGTCCTGGCGGTCCGATTGGTTCAAGCGGACTGGGTTTACTATCGCTTTTCAGGAAATAGCGAAAGCCACAACGTGAGACTGTCTACAGGTATCGTGTTTCGCTTCTAAAGAAAGTGTGAAGCGAGTGACGAAGGGCTGCCTGAAACCAGGCAGCCTTTTTACTGCGGCTCTCCGGGATCTTCGATCGAAATCGGCGCGCCCTGCTTCTTGTGTGACTTCTTGCTCTTGGGATGGCTGTATTTCCCCGCGCTGTAGTGGCCGCGACGTTCGACGTCGTACTCGGTGGGCACTGGAGGAACGACGACAAAAGCGCTTTCGCCCAGTTGTTGGGTGTGACGCAAGACGATCTCCGCGCGTCCGTCATGATCCTGGATCGTACCTTTAATCTCCACCACTCGGCCTTCGAGTTGCTGAATATCGCCCACCTTTTCCAGATCGTCGGGGAACACGACCACGGTGAAGGGACAGGTCTTGTGGTCTTGGCAGAAGGTGAGGAAGGTGAGGCCATTGGTGCCATCTGCTACGTGCAGCACGGTTCCGCTGACGCACTGGGTGGTGCCCACATGCTTGCTCGCATCGGCGAATGAGACGCAGTCATGCTTGGAATTGCGCGCGGAGCATACCCCGCTCATTGTGACAACGGCAGCAAGAACGGTTGCGAGCAGGCAAGTCGGAGTAACAAAACGCATGATGGCTGAGGCGCAGAGAAGCGCACCCTCCAATTTGATTGTAGGGGCGGAGAGGAGATCCCAGGCTAAATCAGGATGGAAATTTTCGCGGCGATTTCCCGAAAAGGGAACTTGCAGGCGGGGCTCAGCCCCGGCCTGCCACAGTTCTCGCGGTTACGACTACGTCCCACTACTTGGTGAAGGATTTTACGGCCGCTGCTTCATCGTCCTTTACATCGAAGACGGTGTAGAGCTTGGTGATCTGCAGCAGGTCGTGTACTTTTTTGGTGAGGTTGAGCAACTTGAGTTCGCCGCCCTGGTTTTTGGCAGTGGTGAAGGCGCTGACCAGCTCGCCGATGCCTGAGCTGTCGATATAGTTCACGTCGCCGAGATTCAGCAGAATCTTTTTCTGTCCCTTGGAAAGCAGGTCGCGCACGGTTTCGCGCAGAACTACGCTGCCTTCGCCGAGGGTGATTCGGCCGCTGAGATCGACAATGGTGACGCCATCCACCTGACGAGTACTGGACTTCATGGTCACTGAGGAGCCTCCTTGGAGTCCGCGGGGTTGCCGTGGACGTGCTTGATCATTCTAAGTTCGGTGCCCGTCTGGGAAGGGTGAATCTCCACCACATCCATGAACGAGCGCATCAGGAAAATGCCCCGGCCCGAAGTCTTCAGCAGGTTGTCCGGCGCCAACGGATCCGGAATCTTGCTGGCGTCGAGCCCTTTGCCCTGATCTCTGATGACAATGACAAGATCATGGAGCGTACGCTCAAACGCGAGTGTAACTTTTTTACCTGGGTCGTAGGCATTGCCATGCAAAACTGCATTTACCGCCGCTTCTCGCACCGCCATGGAGATCTTCATGATCTCCTCGTCGTCAAAACCCGCTTCGGCGGCCATGCGGCCCGCCGTCTCTTCGGCATTGTTCACCGTCTCCAGCGTCGAGTCGAGCGTATAGGAGACGCGGTCTGCGGACATAGAGTGAACGGTTCCTGAGTCGGCCTTCGCCTCGCTTGCGACGGTGACGTCGGGCCCGTAGTGCTGGCCCGCATGCGTCAGACGGGCGAATTGAGAGTTTGCCTGTAGGTCTCGCAAAAGTCAACGCGATCCCCTGCGTTTGTCATACCACATTAGAAATGTCCCCGTCTTGTCCACAAACTATACGAGACCTCGATAAAGGCAAAACCTGAACTCCGGGCTCTCAAATATCTTCTCCAGAAAGCCGGCGGACGCGAACAGCCGCTCTTGCTCGGGCGTGGGGGCCACGTATGCGATATATAGGGGACGGGGGTGTGAGAGCAGGGAGCGACCAATCCCGGCCACAACCTCAGATAGCACCCGGGTACGACAGGGATGGAAGAAAAACAGAACCGACGCTTCAGGAGGAAGCGCATAACCCGCGAAGTCCACATTCAATGACTGGATGTATTGGCATTTTTGAGTCGCAGAACTGTATCGCCGGATGTTCTCTTCGGCAATTCCGTGCAGCTCTGGAGAGAACTCCAGACCCAATATGCGCTTGAATGGGAACTCGGACGCCAGCAGCAACGCGCGTCCCTTGCCGGACCCGAAATCAACGAACGTGTAGTTCTCAAAAGCAATACCGAAGCCTGCCAAAACATGTCGGAAGCGTACCGGCTCGATAGCAGCATAGTCATTCCCTTCAATCCAGTTCGAGCTGGGAATGTCGAGATCGCTGAGATAGGTCCATCCTCCGAGCCTGCCATCCGTGTCAACACCATTTTCCCTGTCAAACTCGCTGGCCTGGAGATCCGGACGCAGCGACTTAGCTGCACGGTACTCTCGAAAAAGATGAACCGGCAAAAGAAAGCTCCGGCAAAGACTGGTCACGAGACCGCGCTCCCGCAACGACTTCTTAACTCGGGGGATTAGCGTTCTCGTGATTCTTGGCACTGAACTGGGTCTCCTACTCTAGAGACGCGTCGTTACCGCTGAGAAGAACCGCTTTAGCTTGGTCGAGTCCAGCTTGCCATCGGTTCGCACGCCGGAGCACAGATCGAGACCGAATGGGCCCACCTCTTCAATTGCCAGGCCTACATTCTCCGGCGTGAGCCCTCCGGCGAGAAACAGCGGAACGCCGATTCGTTCCCGGATCGCGCGACTGAGGGTCCAATCGTGAGTTCTGCCGGTGCCTCCTAGTTCTTTGACAGAGAGCTTCTGATTGCCGGAATCGAGCAGGATTGCATCCACGTGCGGCGCGATTCGGGCCGCCTCTTCGACGGACTCGGGGCCGGTCACGTGAATGACCTGAACCAGGGAAATCCCGGGCAAAGCTTCCTTTAGATCCCGATGTGTGCCGAGAGTGAGATGATCGCAGATCTGGATCGTATTCGTCCGGCAGAAGCGCTGCTGCTCGATGATCTCGGGAACGCTTTGTCGCGAAGTCAGCAGGAATGTTCCGATGGCAGGTGGGACGGTCGCGGCAATCTCTGCGATTCGCTGATCGTCGATGACGCCCGGCCCGCTCGGCATTTGCGAGACCAGACCCAGCGCAGATGCTCCACACTCGACGGCAAGAGCCGCTTCGTCAACACTGCCGATGCAGCAGATTTTTACTCGGGGAGTGCGCGTCGCTCGAATGAGATTTCCTCTGTGTTCTTCTCTGTGTACCCCTGTGTCCTCTGTGGTAAAGAAAGGTCTTTACCACAGAGGGCACCGAGGTACACCGAGGAATTCCTACTCGCCATAAGGAACCCAGATGTTCTTCACCTGGGTGGCGTGCTCAAGAAACCAGCGTCCCTCAGCGAGCTTGGGGTTGAACCAGTCGATAGCGCGGCCTTCGTTTGTCCAAACCTGTTTCAGATTGCCCACCGACATCGCCTTGGCCGCAGCGGCGCTGGCTTCATCGCCAAAGCACCAGATGGCATCGATATCGTCGTGTTCGGCGAGGGTCTTCAGAAGCTGCGACGTGTACCCGGTCACAATATTCAGTGCGCCACCCGGCAGATCACTGGTGTCGAAAAGCTGGTAGAGATCGCTCGTGATAAGAGGATAGGCTTCCGAAGGAACGGCGATTACCGTGTTTCCAACCGCGAGAGCGGGCATTACGACGGAAAGAAAACCGAGCAGCGGCGCCTCCCGTGGACAGATGACGCCAATCGTACCAATGGCCTCGTTCATCGCGATTGCGATATTTCGAAACGGAGGATTGT
Organism: Terriglobales bacterium; assembly: GCA_035260505.1. GTDB lineage: Bacteria > Acidobacteriota > Terriglobia > Terriglobales > Acidobacteriaceae > Acidiflorens. The sequence goes on along the minus strand of DATFVD010000116.1, from coordinate 104 downwards.
GCACCGCGCCATCAAACTTATCGGCCCAAGCCGCGTACGAAAAAATGCGCTCGATACTGAGATCCACTTCCGCAGCGGCTTGCTTTTCGCCGACCACGGCGGCC
>DATFVD010000115.1:0-4103 GCA_035260505.1 Terriglobales bacterium | reverse complement strand
ACGCCTGAAGAGGTAACACCATGACGGGCAATTCCGAGAAGGAGCGTCTTACATTCGATGCGAAGCGTGAGGGCCGAAACGGCCCTCGCTCAGCTGGCTCGCGAGAAAATGCATCGCCTCGATGATGCCCGGTCCCTCATTCGCCAACTGTTCCGCACCGAAGTCGATCTGATTCCCGACCCGCAAAACAAAACGCTGACGGTGCGCTTGCATCCGCTCAGTGCCGAAGTTCATGACCAGGTCGTCCGGTACCTCTGCGAAGAGCTAACATCCGCAGAAACTGTTTTTTCTGGTGCCGACCTGCGGCTCATTTATACGAGATTGCCGGGCATGCTGATTCCACCGGATCAGGAGACCTGAGGTTATCGGGCCGGCTCAGGAAACGGAATTTTACGTACGGTAAGGGCGATGGCCCAACGGCTGGGCTTTTCGTCCGACGTCGGGTTATGATCGATCCAGCGCTAGGGCCTTGACCGCTTCCGGCCTCCAAGTGAGCCCGATGCCTGGACGATCCGGGACGCGGGCAAAGCCGTCTACGATCTGCAGCGGTTCCTCAAGGACCGCATCGGCCCAGTCGACGTATTCCAGGTAGTGACAGGTCGGCGTCGCGGCAAGCAGCTGCGCGCTGATCTCCGGCAGCAGATGCGACGACATCTCGATCCGGTGTCCTGCGGCGATACCAGCCGCTTGAATCCAACCGGTCACCCCACCGATGCGAGCCGCATCCGGCATCACATAGTCGCAGGCTGCGGCGCCGAGCGCTTCGACCATCGACTCCGGCCCGTTGAAGTTCTCCCCGATTTGCACTGGCACGGCGAGCGCCCTCGCGACGGCCGCACTGCCGACATAGTCGTCGTGACGGATCGGCTCTTCCAACCAGGCAATGCCTTCCGACTCGAGCGCGCGTCCCCGACGGATAGCCTCGGTGACGGTCAGCGCCTGGTTGTAGTCGACCGGCAACTCTATCGCGTCGGGCAGCCGCTTTCGGACTGCCCGGGCGACGGCAAGGTCCTCCTCGAGGGTAGGATGGCCGAGCCGCAGTTTCACGCTTCGAAACCCTCCAACGAGCAGCTTCTCGGCCTCGTCTGCGGCGGCCTCCGGCGACATCAGCCCCAAGCCGCTCGAATTGTAAGCGGGGACGGGCCGGGGCTTGGCCCCGAGCAACGTTGCGAGCGGCAGACCTGCCGCAACGGCGAGCGCATCCCATATCGCCGCGTCGAGCGCCGACAGCGCCATTCGGACCACGCTCGCCACTCCGACAAGCGCGAAACGCCTACCGAGCTTGGCTGCGATGTCGAGCGGCGCCGCGGTCTCGCTCTTGACGAGGGCGGCAGCGTCGCGGAGCAACACGTCGATGGCCCGCGGTACGCTCGGGCGATAGCAGAACAGGTAGGTGCGTCCGGTCACCCCCTCCTCGGTCTCGAGATCGATCAGCAGCAGCGGGGCTCTCCTCACGGTCGCGGCGCTGGTGCCAAGCGGATACGTCATCGGCACCTCGACCGCGGACGTCTTGACCTCTCTGATCGTCAGCTGCGGCAGCCGGGCGGCACTACTCGTACTAGCCATAATCGGAGCTCCTTTCCGCCTGAGCCAGTTGGTAGTTAGTGATTGGACAGACGATCTTCAGATTTGGCTCGCCAACTGCCTGCGGTGATTGCTCAATCTAGTTACTATCACGGAAAGGGAAAGGGATGAAGAGTTTACAGGTCATGGATAACGCATTGTCTGCCGCTCATCTTACGATCGGCGAATGAGATCTCGCGTAATTGAGCTCAACGTCGGGCAGCCGGAAAGCGCCATGGCCAGATCGAACTCCTGACGCAGCATCTCCAAAACAGACTTGACCCCGGTTTCTCCAACCTTCAGTGTTCGCTAGCAAGATGTGCCGTCAAAATGCGTATCGACAGGTTCCGACGGAGCCTTAGGCTGAGGAATGAAGCAGAGCAGCACTTCAGGACCCATGGGTTGCTCAAGCATTGCATCCTTTTTTTTGGCGCTCCGTCTCGCATTGAGTGCGCCTTCGGGCGTCGATCTTTCTAGGAAGTTCGGTTTTCGATCAAGAGTAGTCGAAAACTGAGCGCGACCAATCACTCCTTCTCCGTCCGCGCAGCGTTGAAAGCAACATCTAAACCACAAAGGAACAACCGTCGTGGCTACCAATTCACTCATCTTCTCCTCCCCTGCCGGCTCAACTGCTTTGGCAGCGGGACGAAATCAGATCGCCACCTTTCCGGTCGGCGCCTTCTCGTCGATCCGCATCTATGCATTCGTCCGCCCCAACACACCGCAGGTTACAGTCTATCTGATTAACCCCAACCTTCACGATCACGTTGGCACTGACCCGGAGGCTGGCGCGCTCGACAAGATCGTCCTCAACCCGCTTCAGGGGCAGTCAGCTTGGTACCCTCTACCGGGTCTGAATATCTCGATCGAAGCATTTACTAGTGGCCCGGGCGGCATCGATCTATTCGTCTACGGCGAGCAATAGCCACTGGGAAAGATCAGGGGACGGATATTAAACATTAGGCATTGCTGGCTTGAAGAATAAGCTTTTTTGCTGGCCTGGGCCGCGTTTATCTCGCTTCTTTCAACCCCCAGATCGTAAAGGAGTTCGTCTTGCGTCGAACCAGCGTCCACCACGGCATGGCTCTTTCACTGTCAGAGTCCGTCAACTGGAGAGCCGGATGCGCGAAAGGCACCTGTCCGGTTCGGAGGGAGGGGAAGCCTACGCTCTCCCCACCCCTATCCTTTTCGCGATGAGTGCGACCGGCTAGCTTCGCTTTGGCGAGGTCGCGCTGTACTCTTCTTCTTCCCTGCCGGTCCTGAGAAACTCCTCAAGCTCGCCGGCGAGCTTTGGGCTCAATTTTTTCAGAGTAGCGAGGTCCTTGTCGGCGTCGGCTCTTCTCCCCATCTTTGCATAAAGCACGCCCCGATATTCATAGGTCTCGGCCAAGTCCGGTTTGAGTTTGATGGCCTGATTGTAGTGTTGCAGAGATTTAGAATAGTTCTGCGGGCCCTGCTCCCGGAGGGTGAATCCTAGATTATTGTGCGCCTCAGCAAAATTGGGGTACAGGCGGATCGCTTGTTCGAACTTAGCCTGGGCTGTGGCGAACTTCCTGGCCCGCATGAGATCGACGCCCTCGTTATAGACTTTGAAAGCCGAGACGCCCACCTTCTGTTGTAACAGGTTGCGTACGGCCGAGCTGCTTTCACCGCCTCCACCTCCTCCACCACCGCCGCTCCCGGAGCCCATCGCCGCCGCTGTTCCCATCAAATAGAATGCACAGATACTCACAAGCTCTTTCACGAGAAGTTTGTAAACCCCGGCGGCTGGAGTCCGCGTGTCTCTGACATGTGTGATTATAGAAATTTGCATCCTGATGTCCTTTGTAAGGAATACTGGAATCGCAGGAATAAACACGGGTTTGCATCGCCACAATGTGCGGCGCTCGCACCAAGTTCACTTCCATCTCCAATCGATAAGACTTCCCAATTAATTGAATATTCCCACCCAGATACGGAAATATTCCTTAGCGCCTGGCGCATACCGGTTCCGTTCAAATGCTGTCATCGGTCACGTCTCTCGCCAAGATACCGAGGCAACCGACACGAATAGCGCGCCGCTTGCGCTCGCTCGAACGCACCCTTGACCGGGAACTAGAACCCACATGGGTATCCTAGCGCTGATGGAGCAGGCGAAGGGAGGTCGAACCAAGGCTGACCTTACCGCGCTGCAAATGCCGATAGTGCGGTATCAATGTTCAACTCGATGTGATGTTGATTGAGAAACTGATAAACCGTCCAGGAATCGCCACCAACAGTGCTAGCGGCCGAAACGGTATCCGACGAAGACCTAATCCTCTATACGTCAGTAATATTTGTTGCGAGCATTGATTTTTTTCGGCCGTGTCCGCTGCCCTTTGCATCCGGCGCACGTTAAGCAAAAGTGAAAAAGGCACTCAGCGCGAAAGGAAGCCAGCAGTCATGAAAGTGTATTTGGTTCAGCACGGAGAGGCGAAATCCGAAGAAGAAGATCCACAGCGCAGATTGACAGACAAAGGAATCGGTGAGGTGCAAAAGGTTGCCAATTTTTTGCGTCCGCT
>DATFVD010000114.1:0-8923 GCA_035260505.1 Terriglobales bacterium | reverse complement strand
CAGATCGTCGAGCACATCGAAATCGGCGTACAACTCGTCGTTCCTCTCCAATGCCTGCAGATCGCCAACCGCGGTTCCCGGCTGAACCGGCGGACCGAGAGTTGGAGGCCTTGTCGGAATCCCTTCCGCCACGAAGAGATACGACTTGCCGCCGATGCCAATCGCCAGCGCTCCGGCAAATACTACGGCAGCCAGGAACATAGCCCACGCCGGACGCCGCATCCAACTTACCCATCCTGCAGCCGGGCGCGCCATTTCTTCCCGCAGCCGCGCCCGCAGGCGGGTGTCGAAATACGGCGACGGCTCGGGCGCCTGCCATTCATCCAGCAGCGCCATGGTTTTCTGCAGGTCGCGCAGATGGGCGGCACAATCATTACATGACGCGATGTGTATCTCGACCTCCGGTGTCGAAGCGTCCATGCCAGCGGCCAGGTCCGGCAACAGCTCGTCAATTTGTTTGCAATTCATGCTTTCCTCTACTTCTCCGAAACGAATTCCTTCAGTTGCTCGCGCAACGTTTCATACGCGCGGAACAGTAACGACTTGGTGGCGGACTCACTAAGCTTCAGGACGCCCGCGATCTGGCGGTAATCCATCTGCTGGTACTTGTGCATGATGACCGCCACGCGCTGGCGCTCGGGCAGGGCGGTTACTTTGCTGCGAATGGCCGCCAGCCGTTCCCGCCTCAATATCTCCTGTTCGGCGGTGAGCGAATCGTCGGCCAGGTCGGGCGTCGTGCCCGTCTCGCGGTCCGGTTCATCGAGCCGTACGGTGTTTTCCGGACGCTCGTGGCGCGTATCGCGCGCGTGGTTGACCGCCAGGTTGGTCGCGATGCGATAAAGCCAGGTGGTGAACTTGGCCGTCGGCTCGTAACTTGTGCGCGAGCGGTATACGCGCAGAAATACTTCCTGCGCCAGTTCTTCCGCGGTCGACGGATTGTGGCATAACCGGTACATGAAACCGACCATTGGCCGGCGATATTTCTGCACCAGGTAAGCGAAGGCCGATTCGTCGCCGGTCTTGACCCGCAGCATCACGTCGACGTCGGACGCGTTCCCGATGGCATTATTTGCCATGGTAACGGGCGCAGACGCGGACGTTCCCGCAAGGTTCAGCAGCCCGCGATCCATGGCCACGCTGCTCACATTGGTGGAAACCCCGTTCGGGGCCGAAAGTTGCGCGTCTTCGGGGGCTGGCGGGCGGGCGGAAGTATTTTCCCGTGAATCACTTGCGGATCGAGAGTCGGGAGTGTCGGAAGCAGCCATGAAAGGACGATGGAAAAAGGCTATCGGGAGCAGCGGAGGCGGTCAAGAGGTAGGAGGGTTGGGGTTCTCGGGCTGATTCCCCTCCAAGCCTGAGTAACAAGTGGTGGGCGCTGTAGGATTTGAACCTACGACTTCCACCGTGTGAGGATGGCACTCTACCGCTGAGTTAAGCGCCCACTGGATGCGGTTTTGCAATTGTAGCAAATCGCACCGGTCGTTTCGGCGTCCCCAACCCAGGCCAAAACGGAATCGTCCCGCAGCCCTTGATTTCAATCCCCCGCTCTATTTCCTTCCCCGGAGAATGGCCCCGATAAAGTAGCACAGCGCCTCTGTCAGAGCAATTGCACGTGCATGGTTTTTACCGAGAGCTTACATCCTTTTTACCCTGTCCTTCCCTGTCCTGCGCTCTAATCATTGACAGCGCTTCACTTCCAATTTCAGTAACGAGGAAACCAAAAATGAGAAGCTATTCTTTATGGGTGCTGGCGCTGATTGTTGGCGGAAGCGCGGCCGAAATGGTGAAAACCCGAGTGACGATGACGACCAATGACCAGCAAAAGACAGCCGGCAATCAGGAGATAAGCAGCGCGGCTTTTCGCGACGGATCTTACTTAGGAAAGCTGGCGGCCGAGGGTGGCGATGCTCCTCATGTGGCAGTTGGGCGCTGGGCGAAAAACGCAGATCGCATCCTGTTCGCGACGGGCTACAGTGAAGCCTACAGCCAGAATCTGACTGGAAATGCAGGTCCTCGCCGGGATCAGGGCGACGTCGCCGCTTATCGCGATGGTCTGTACCTGGGAAAATTGGACTCCCAGCGCGGTAGTGCGCGGCACGTTGCCATCGGACGTTGGTCCGGCGCCGGTGATCGTGCCTCGTTCGCGAAAGGCTACGATCAGGCCTACCAGGACGGATATTCCGCCAGCACAGCACAGGGCAAGAACTTGAATCAGGCTTCGCTGCTTCGGTAGATACCAGTTGAAGCGTTGAAAATCGACGTCCCCCGTTAGTACTGATGTTCGACCTCACAGCCACTAGTGGTTGCGGTTCAAATTTGCGCTGTACCCAATCACTATTTGGACGCGCGGAACTATAATCCAATGCGCCGGACTAGATGTTCGCCGGATTCAAAGTTGATTCCTGGCGGACTCTTTCTGAAATCGCGGGTCGCAATCAGTACCTGACAGGCATGAACTTTCCATTTAAGGACCGCGCGCTCAACAATGACCGGGTTCTCACATGGGCGGTACCGCTCGTGCTCTCGTGTGTGCTCGTCGTGCTCGCAATATTGCAATACCGCTGGAGTCGACAGGCAAGCGACGCTGCTACCACCCGCATGCACGCCAGCCTGCAAAGTTCGATGATGAATTTTCGGCAAGACCTGTCCCGTGAGCTGGCGGCGATGTGTCTGGAACTGCAGGGAGACGATCCCTCTTCCGTGGAAGCAAAGCATCTCGCCCAGAAACTTGATCGCTGGCAGAGAACAAGTTCATTGACCGGCTTGATTACGAATGTGTACGAGTGGAAAAGGTCTGGCAGCGAAAACTCGCGCCTGTTACGCCTCCTGCCATCGGAGTCGCGCTTTGAAAGGGTCAGATGGCCTGCACGCTTTCACGAGTTGCGCGAACTGCTGACGGCAGGGGCTTCAAATGGCTCCCTGGAACCTTCAGGCCCCCATGCGGAGCCGGACATGGATGACGCGCTGACACGGGGTCTGAAGACAGCGCCGATGCCGGCGGAGGAGGGAGGCCGGCCAGGCCGTGAACTGAACGGTCCAATGATCGGGGGCATCGACCAAAGCGTTCCAGTGTTAATCGTTCCGGCATCGCGGACTCCAGGAACAACCTGGCTGCTAATAGAATTCGATGAGGGTGTTCTGCGGGACCGATTATATCCCCAGCTATCCCAACGCTACTTTGGAGATGCCCGCACATCGGATTACGAAGTGGCTGTGGTCGCCGAGGGCAGCGAGCAACCGCAAGTTATCTACTCGTCCGATGCAGGCTTCGGCACCGATGGACAAATCAGCATTGATGCCTCGCTGAATCTGTTTGGTCCTCCGGCACTACAAGGCACGGCGCCTCCGCCCGCTTTGGATTTGGTCAGATCACTGTGGGGGACCTCTCGTAGAGCAGGTGGCCCTTTAGCTTCAATTGGACAACCGGGCGGTGGGTTCGACACCATACGATTCGACCCGATTAGTACCGGACAAGATTCACCCACCTGGCAGATTGTCGTGAAACATCGAAAGGGTTCGGTGGCGGCTGCGGTGGCAGAGCTTCGCTATCGAAATCTTGGGATCAGCTTTGGCGTCCTTTTAGTGTTGGCGGCGTCCATGGCGTTAATTATCTTCAACAGCCAGCGCGCACAGCGACTCGCCGTATTGCAGATGGAGTTCATAGCAGGTGTTTCACACGAATTGCGAACTCCGGTCGCGGCTATCCTCTCGATTTCTGAAAATATCGTGGACGGCGTAGTAGCAGACGAGCAGCAACTGCTCCGCTACGGAGGAATGATCAGAAATCAGGCCAGGCGGCTGCATCATCTGGTCGAGCAGGTTCTGCGCTTTGCTGCGACACAGAGGAGAACAACGAGTTATACGATTCGCCCGGTGAAGATTTCTGACGTCATCGACGAGGTGCTGGAAAATATGGCGAACCTGGTGACCGCGTCCGGATTTGTGGTCGAGCGCCGCATCGAACCGGATTTGCCACCAGTAGAGGCCGACTTCGGCGTATTGTCGCAGTGCCTGCAAAATCTGATTACTAATGCCATCAAGTACGGTGGAAGAAGCAAATGGATTGGTCTGCGTGCCAATTTGAACGGACAAGGTTCTGCCCGTGAAGTCAGCGTTACCATTGAAGACCACGGGATTGGGATCGATGATGACGAGTTAAAACACATTTTTGAACCGTTTTACCGCAGTCCGAACGTAGCAGAATCCCAGGTTCCCGGAACCGGTCTCGGTTTAGCGCTGGCGAAGAGTTTTGCCGAAGCCATGGGAGGGCGGCTGACAGTTATCAGCGAGACCGGCAAAGGCAGCGCATTCACCGTCCATCTTCCTGCAGCGAATGGCACGGACTCGCGGAGGAATGGCGCGTCTGTGGCCGGGCCCACGAAAACTTGAGATGAAAATCTCTCTACGAGCGAGAGCATGGTGAGCGAGCGAATCCTGGTGGTCGAAGATGAAGAAGCCCTACGGGTTGCTCTCTCCGATCGCCTGAAAAACGAGGACTACAGGGTCGAGTGTGCCGCCGACGGAGAAGAAGGCTTCCAGAGAGCCCTTCAGGGCAGGTTTGATCTCGTCGTTCTTGACGTGATGTTGCCGCGGAAAAAGGGTTTTGATATCTGTCGTGATATCAGGAAAGCCGGTCTCGTGGTGCCGATCATAATGCTGACCGCGAAAAGTGAAACGGTCGACAAAGTTCTCGGGCTCAAGATCGGCGCCGACGATTACCTCACCAAGCCATTTGAGATGATCGAACTCATGGCCCGGATTGAAGCGCTTCTCCGGCGAGTTCCGACTCAGCCCGCGGGTGACGGGCAAGTCCACCAGTTCGGCCAGGTGCGAATCGATCTTCTCGGAACGTCCGTAACCCGCAAGGGAAAAGTCATTCCCCTTTCCGCTCGCGAGTTTCAGCTTTTGCGCTATTTTGTGCAGCATCCAGGGGCGACGCTCTCCCGGGAAGTCTTGTTAAAAGAGGTTTGGGGATACAACGTGGATGCGTTTACTCGCACGGTTGATGTTCATGTTGCGAGCCTGCGCCAGAAACTCGAGGCCGATTCCAAGAAACCCGCTCTGTTAGTCACGGTTCAAGGTCTCGGGTACAAGTTCTCGCCATAGATCTTCGCTTTTGTCGGAGCCATTCATTCGAGCGCACGGCTTGCTGTTCTGCGACCTCCACTCCCTCTGAAATGCTAAGATTTCCGGCATGCCACTGCGCAGCAAACTCAAGAAGGTGACGCACGCGACGGGAAAACCGGCTCGCAGGCGTAAGGGCGAGTCCCACGCCGCGGCGGAACTCGTCATCATTACCGGCATGAGCGGGTCGGGAAAGGCTTCGGCATTGAAGGCTTTCGAAGATCTCGGCTACTACTGCGTGGATAATCTGCCGGTCGAGCTGATTCCGCGTTTTGCTGAACTGGCGTTGCAGTCAGGAGAGATTCCGCGCACGGCGCTGGTTGTGGATGTGCGTGAGGGTTCGCAACTGGAGAAACTGCCCGGCATTCTGAAGTCGGTGAAGCGGATGTTACCCACACGGGTGATTTATCTGGAGGCGAGCGATGCCGCATTGCTGCGACGCTACAGCGAGACGCGGAGGCCGCATCCGCTGGGCAAAGGCACGACGGTGCGGGCATCGCTCGGGGCCGAGCGGCGGCATCTGCGGGCGATTCGCGCTCTTGCCGACCTGGTCATTGACACTTCCAAATTTAACGTTCATGAACTGCGGGCGCACTTGACCGACCGCTTCAAAGGACATTCTGGAAGCCAGCAGACGATTCTGGTCTCGTGCGTGAGTTTTGGATACAAACACGGATTGCCTGATGATGCCGACCTGGTGTTTGATGTGCGCTTTCTGCCCAATCCGCATTTCGTGCCGGAGTTTCGCGCGCTGACGGGACGCGATCCCAGGGTCGCAACATACATCCGCTCCTTTCCGCAGACGCAGGAGTTTATCAATCGCATCTCAGAATTGCTCGTCTACCTGCTGCCGCACTATATCCGTGAGGGAAAGAGCTATCTGACCATCAGCTTCGGATGCACCGGCGGACAGCATCGCTCGGTGATGATCGCCGAAGATGTGAGCCAGCGACTGCGAAAAGCGGGATACAAAGTGAAGGTTGCGCATCGCGATAGTCCGAAGTAGCAGGACACGCTTCCGTCTCGCTCCGCCGCGGGAGACGCCGCAAGCCGCGTCTCTACGGAAAATCCCATGTAGAATGACCAGTACCACGCATGGCAACCTCCACAGTGGCGGGCGCGAAGAGTGCAGGAACACCGGCAACGCCCGGTCCGATCGCCCGCCTGTTGCGCTACGTTTTACCTTACTGGTGGCCGCTTCTCGCTTCGGTGGTCCTGATGGCGCTGGTGGGGCTGTTGGATGCCGGCCGGGTGTTGCTCATCGGCCCGATTTTTGATCGCGTATTGAATCCCGGTTCCCAGGGAAGAACCATCCAGTTGTTCAAGTTGCCGGGCACCGAACGCTTCCTTAACCTCCAACAGCTGGTTCCTTCGCACTTTCACAATCCATGGACGGTGGTGGCCTTTGCGCTGGTGGCAGCCACCGTATTAAAAGGCATCTTCGACTACGCCGGAACCTACCTGGTGAACTATGCCGGGTTTGGGATGATCACGGACCTGCGGGATGATTTGTACAACGCGATCCTGCGGAGCTCGGCGGCGTTTTTCACGAAACACACTACCGGCACCCTGCTTTCGACCATCGTCAGCGATATCGAGAGGGTGCAATACGCGATGTCGAGCGTTCTGGCGGAATTCCTGCAGCAGTTCTTTACATTTGTGTTTACTGCGGCGGTAGTGGTTCTGCTGGGAGGGAAGCTGGCGTGGGTGCTGCTGCTGTTCGTGCCCGTGATTTTGTACTCCTCGAGAAAAATCGGCCGGAAAGTGCGCAGCACGACGCGGGGCGGGCAGGACAAACTTGCCGAGATCCAGAACATTCTGCACGAAACGATTACAGGAAACCGGATCGTCAAAGCATTCGGGATGGAGAACTGGGAACTGGAGCGCTTCCGCGGAGCCGCGCGGCGGCTGTTCCGAGCGAATCTTCGCCTCGTGGCGGCGTTCGCGATCAGCTCTCCGCTGATGGACATTCTCGGTTCGATCGCCATTGCCCTGTTGCTGCTGATGGGCCGGGACGCCATCAATAAACACGTTTTTACAGCCGGAACATTTCTGGCCTTCATTGTGGCGGTGTTCAAGCTCTATGACCCGGTGCGCAAGTTTGCCCTGTTCAATAATAATTTTCAGCAGGCGGTGGGAGCCTCGTCGGAAATTTTCCGTTTCATGGATATCGAAGACGAGGTGCGCGAGAAGCCGGGAGCGAAGCGGATGGGAAAGTTTGCGCGGGCAATCCGGTTTGTGGACGTTTCTTTCTCCTATGCCAACCTCGAAGATTCGCCGGTTGTGCTGCGTGGCATCAATCTGGAAGTGAAGGCGGGCGAAGTACTGGCGGTAGTAGGATCGAGCGGCGCGGGCAAGAGCACGCTGGTGCACCTGATCCCGCGCTTCTTTGACGTCAGCAGTGGCCGGATTCTGATTGACGACGGCGATGTCCGCGATGTGACGCTGGACTCGCTGCGATCGCAGATCGGGATTGTCACGCAGGAGACGGTGTTGTTCAACGATACCGTGCGCAACAACATCGCCTATGGCCAGCCGCATGTATCGCAGAAGCAGGTAGAAGAAGCGGCGCGCGCGGCCCGCGCTTATGAATTCATTCGTGCGCTTCCGGAAGGGTACAACACGATGATCGGGGAGCGCGGCGTGCGTCTCTCTGGAGGAGAACGGCAGCGGATCGCGATTGCGCGGGCGATTCTGAAGAATGCCCCCATTCTGATTCTGGACGAGGCGACTTCGGCGCTCGACAGCGAGTCCGAATCCCTGGTCCAATCGGCCCTGCAAAATCTCATCAGCGGGCGTACTGTGTTTGTGATTGCGCATCGGCTCTCCACCGTGCGCCGCGCCGATCGCATCGTTGTGCTGGAGAATGGCACCATTAGCGACATTGGGGCGCACGAAGAGCTGATGCAAAAGTTGGGCACGTACCGGCGGCTTTACGAATTGCAGTTTGCCGAGGCCGACGCGCCGAAGGCAGTGTAAGTCGAAAAAAACTTTATGCCACTTCGCTCCATGACGGGATTCGCGCAGGTCAAAGGTCAGGTCAACGCCCAGATGGCGTTTATGCTCTCGCTAAAATCCGTGAATCATCGTTTTCTGGATTTGCACTTCCGGTTGCCGTCCGACACCGACGCCCTGGAGATGAAACTGCGCCGGATACTGAAAGAGAAACTGGCTCGTGGCCACGTGGAAGTGATACTGAACCTCGACCGCTCGGGCACCAACGGGGTTGCGCTTAACCGGCAACTGATTGCCGGCTACGTGGCCGCGTTCCGCGCCGCAGCCGATGAGTTTGAGGTAGAGGGTGAGCCCGACCTGAACGTGGTTCTGAGGATGCCGGGCGCAATGGATTCGGGCGCCGAGAAATCGGGCGACGAACTGGAAGTCGCAGTGATGTCCCGAGTGGAAGAAGCGCTTTCCCGACTGAATGAGATGCGCGAAGAAGAAGGTCGGAGCATCAGCACTGAGTTGCACTCTCGCATGGCAAATCTCGAAAAGGCGGCGGCTGGCGTGGAGGCCCATCGCAGCACCATTTTGCACAGCTACTCCGAACGCCTGCAGTCTCGCATGGTGGAGATGCTCGCCGCACAGGTGGACAAGGAACGGATTCTGCAGGAAGTGGCGGTGCTGGTCGATCGCAGCGACATCCAGGAAGAACTGGTCCGGATGAATGCGCACGTGAAACATTTTATCGGTTTGCTCGACCAGGGCGGCGAGGTGGGCAAGAAAATGGACTTCCTGCTCCAGGAAATGAACCGCGAGGCGAATACGATGCTTTCGAAGACCTCGGGACTGGCGGGCG
>DATFVD010000113.1:0-12861 GCA_035260505.1 Terriglobales bacterium | reverse complement strand
AGAATTCTTTGTGAAGGAAGCGAACAGCCGAAAAGAGAAGGCGGCATGACTCCCGCCTGCGCATTCAATGTAGTGCGCCAGATTTAGTGCGGAAAACCTAGTGCGGCAAACCGACGCTCTGCAATAATTGTTGGAAGCGGCGATCGGGTTTAATACTGTCGAAGCGCGGATTGGCATTCAGAAGGATAAGGCCGCCGTTGTGGTGCCGATATGCGCCTTCGAGCGCCCTCAAAGCGCGATCAATTTTCCCCAGCGCAACGTCGATTTCCGCAGTTCCGCTGTCATCAGGGAGAACACCCCCGGGGCTTCGATTGGCCGCTCTCCTCACGCAGGCTTCGACTTCCGTTCTCTTGCCCGCCAGAGCGTATGTGTTCGCGAGTTCCAGCAACATCCAAACATCACCACCGGAGAGCGCCACCGCCCGCTGTCCTTCGTCGATGGCCTCGGGAAACATGTGCTTCTCGTCGTAAATGCGCTCCAGCACGCGGTGCGCGTGGGCAAAGTTGGGATCCAGTTCAATGGTAGCGCGAGCCTGTTGCAGTGCCTCGTCATACCGGCGTGCGAAGTACAGTATCTCCGCCACATCGGTATTGATGATGGCCGAGAGCGGATCAGTCTGACGAGCCCGCTTCACCTCCGCCACGGCTTCGTCCAGTCGTCCCATCGCGGTTAGATCAAATGCGTACCAGTGATGGGCGATCGAGTAGTTGGGATCGAGATCAATGGCGCGCTTGAATTCCCGCTCAGCTTCTCTAAATTTCCATTCGTAATGCATTTCAACGAAAGCAAGCGAGGTGTGGGCATCCGCCAGTGAAGCGTCGAGTTTCAATGCGGTAAGCGCCATCTCCCTGGCTTTGGGCATGGCTATTTCGCGCGGCATCTTTGCATTGGGCATTGATCCCAGCAGGGCGTGAGCATCGGCTGAGCCGGCGTACGCCTGGGCATATTGAGGATCCTTTGTCATCGCCGCCTGGAAATAGTCGATTGCTTTCAGATACCCCGCCTCGCTGCGGAGATTCCAGAAGTACCGGCCTTTCAAATAGTCCTCGCGAGCCTGGGGATTGACGGCAGCCGAGGTCGCCAGCTGCTGTGGCGCCAGGGGTACGATTTGCTTCTGTATTTGTGTGGCTATACTTCGAGAAACTTCATCCTGCAGGGCAACCAGGTCGCGCAGATCGCGTTGGTAAGACTCAGCCCAGATATGCTGATCATTTGCGGCGCGCACAAGCTGTGCGGTAATGCGGACCCGATCCCCAGAGCGCAGCACCGCGCCTTCAACGATTGCATCGACGCCTAGTTCCCGGGCGATCTGTGGCAGCCTCTTGTGCGAATCCTTGTACTGCATGATCGAAGTACGGGAGATGACTTTGAGGCCGGGAATCTTCGCCAGGTCCGTAATCAAAGCCTCGGTCATGCCGTCGGCAAAATACTCCTGCGCGGGGTCAGCGGAGAGATTCTGTACAGGCAACACCGCGAGCGACCGTATGGGCTCGGGCCCGGCACTGCGGAGTCGCTTCCACACCGGCGGCGTCGAGATCAAAACAGCCAGTAGTAGCGACAGTACGGTAATGACGAAGGCCGGACCCCGGAAGCGATGCCGCGGACGGATGCTTTCAGGAACTCCACTCTCAGGAACTGCAAGAGACGGTTGGCTGGGCGTTGGGCCTGGCAAAATATTGGTACCCGGGGCAATGCAGCTAATCTCCCGAACCTCCGCAATGAAACGATAACCATGGGTGGGGACGGTTTCGATGTATCGAGAGCCGTCTTCCCTATCCTGCAATGCTTTGCGTAACACCGAGATATGCTGGGCGAGATTCGCTTCTTCGACGAAGGTATCCGGCCATACCTTTCGTAGCAGTTCATCTTTTTCCAGCAGGTGTCCTCGATTCTCCACCAGGAGGACTAAGGCGTCGAACGCCTTCGGCGGCAGGTGTACTTGTGCTTGGCCGCGAAGCAGCAGCCGCTCACCGGGATTCAAGCGGAACGAGCCGAACTCGAAGATCACGTTTGTTTGCTCGTACATAAGGCCATTCACAAAAGCTTTAGAAAAACTTTAGGCAAGCCTAAAGACCACTAACAGGCTTTGCGGCAATATGCACTTTAGGAACATGGGGGAGGATGGCGACTGGGGTTCACTTCCGCCTCGCCGACTACATTCTATACCCCCTGGAAACCACGTCCAATAGAGCATTCACCGTGCTCAGGAAGAAATACTGACTGAAAAAGGAGCATCTATTATGAGGATGGTTAAGTGTGTCTGCCTGGTGATCTTGATGGGTTGGGCCTTCGCTGCGAAGGCATCCAATTCCTGCGATACGTTGCTGACTTTTGGTTCTGGCGCTACCCTGACGAAAGTCTGCATTTCCAACGAAGGCAACATCGTCAAGTTCGAGTCCCCGGCTGGGTTCGAGCAAATAGGGCAATTGAACGCCTTCCGGGACGGGTATGCCATGTGCAGCGGTAATCTGCCCACGTGGGCGAATGTGCCTGAGGGCTATGACGCTGGCGACGTTTCGGTGGAGGCCGGGCTTGGTCCTCCAACAGTCATTCAGCCTGGCGGGCCGAACACGCTGCCCCTCACCATCATCCGCGACAGCTTGAGCGGCACCTACCGGCTCACGCAGAGTTTTGCGCGCGACGGTTTGAGAAGGCTCATTACCATCACGATGACAGTCACGAGGCTGTCTAACGCCGACTGCACGTCCGCGGGCTGCCCACCCCTGAGGCTCATGCGCGCCTTTGAGGGAGACGTTGACAACAACACCAGCGCGAACGCTCGCTTTGGCCGCTCGGCAGATTCTGTGTGGGAGTGGATTGACACGACAGGACATGGGCTGAAGCTTAGCAGCGCGTCTAACCCTGGGGTCTCGCCGATCACCACGGTTTATACAGTCGCTGACTACGATCCCAATGGCTCTGGTTTCCAAGCTGCAAAAGGGTGCATTGTTTTTGCCGGTCAGGTCGCTACCCCGACTGATCCCAGTGTTACCAACGCCACAAACCTGGTGGGTCGTGTGATGTATTTCCTTAATATCCCTCTAAACGGTAGCAAGACAGCGAAGGTTGTCTACAGCCGTTTCTAAGAGCCGCGATTTGGGGGATGGCCAGGCGAGCAACCTTCCCCCTTTTCTTCAAGCTGCGACTATGGTTGTGAGGCAGTATCGCATCAGGCTTGGTGCCGACCTTGGCGCCTTCTTGGTTTGCCCCGTTGGACAACCCCAGCTTGGGTCCCTGACCGATTGCCGTTCCTTACTGTTCATTATTGAGACTGGCGGCCGGTCCCCTGCGGTAGCTATACTTGCTGTTAGTGATATGGCAATCGCCGCTGCAAGTACCGGCATCGCACACTCGGCTCGGAATTCCATGCCCCTCTCCGCGATCCTCGTCGACGACGAACAACTGGCGCGTGATGAGCTCGCCTACCTGCTCAAGAACCTGGACGAGGTGAATGTGGTTGCGCAGGGCAAGAATGGCCTGGAAGCGATCAGCCTCATCAAGGAGCACAATCCGGACCTGGTGTTTCTCGACGTGCAGATGCCAGGCTTGGACGGCTTCGGGGTAATCAAGAAGCTACTCGACCGCAAGGTTCCTCTTCCCAAGATTATTTTTGCCACGGCCTTCGATCAATACGCAGTGAAGGCGTTCGAGGTGAACGCGGTTGACTACATCCTGAAGCCGTTCGATAAAAAGCGAGTGGCCCATTCCATCGAGAGAGCGCGGGCAAAAATCGAAGCGGGCGCGGGGCCGGAAGAAAAATTCGAAACGCTGATGCGGATGTTGGAATCGCAGAAGCCGCAGACGGCGAAGATTCTTATCAAGGCGGCGGGAAGGCTATTCCTGACCGATCCGAAGGATATCTGCTACGCCACCATCGAAGACGGAGTGATCACCGTGGCTACCAGCGGCCATGCTGGCATGGAAGGCCACTCGAACTGCCGAACGCTGGAAGAACTTTTCGACAATCTCGATCCCAGCTTGTTTTGGCGGGCGCACCGGTCTTTTCTGGTCAACATCAATCACATCCGCGAAGTCGTGCCCTGGTTCAAGAGCTCCTACCAGTTGCGCATGGATGATAAGAAACAGACGGAGATTCCGGTGAGCCGCGCCCAGACCCGGCGCCTGCGGGAATTGTTCAACCTGTAGAGAGAGTTGTCAGTTCCCGGTTCTCAGTTCTCAGTAACTACCCATCATTTTTCCCTGTCTCCAGCCACTGGTCCCAGCGTTTCTCATTGAGAATAGAGAACTGAGAACCGGGAAGTGGGAACAAAAAAAACGGGCGGACGCTGAGACAGCCTCGTCCGCCCGGGGAGGGATTTCGCTCAGGACGCAATCGCCTGCAAAGCGATGCGGTTGGGAATTACCAGCGTCGCACCCTCAAGCCGAATCAAATCTTTCCGTTTCATATCACTCAATAAACGGGTTACCGTTTCTCTCGACGATCCAATCATCTGGGCGATTTCTTCGTGCGTGAATTCGGTGGATACTCGAAGTTCCCGGTTCCGGGGTTCGTCCGAGACCCAGGAAAGCAATAAGCGTGCAAGCTTCTCCGTCGAACTGCGAGCGAGCAGGAGCTCGTGTACATCGTCGAACGAGGTCGTGATCTCGTGAGCGAGCATGGCGGCGCAGGCGAGGGCGGCATTGCTGTCGCGTTCGATCAGACGCAGGAAGCTGTCGCGTTCAACGAACTTGATCTGGCAAAGGTCGATGGTGGTAACTGTAATCAGCGACGGCCCCCCGGAGACGACTGCGCTTAGCCCCAGCACCTGGCGATCTCCGGCAATTTTCAGGATGATCGTCTTGCCGTCGCGGGCCTCGACCGAGAGCTTGGCGCGGCCGGAACAGGCGATGTAGACGCCGCGCGGGACTTGACCCTCCGTCAGCAAAGTGGCATTTCCGGGATACAGGGTGAGATGCCCCATGCTGTTAAACTCCGTCATCAATGGCTGAGGCAGATTGCAGAAGTCACAGGTGCGCCTCAGGGTGCAGCTTAGACAGTCGTTCGGAATCGCGAAGCGCCGGGGTACACCCATAGCCAACTCCTGCTCGTCGACGAGCCTTCGCTGGCGGAATCGTCCGCCGGGGGAAGCGGGAGTGCGCCACGCGGAAAAAACAGTGCACGCCATTTGCCAACTTACTCGCTATGACTAAGTGGCTGTAACTACGAAGCTTAAAGTATGATTGGATGGGCGGTGCGTCAATGAAAATGCCGTTAGACTGGCCGGGCTGCCGATATTTCGGCAGACACCCGGCTGTCTTAGTGTCCCTGCTTCAAGGAAAGTCTTAGTGATTCTTAGGTTGGGGTTCTTAGTTCAACAGCTCCAGTTCAACGATTCCTAATTCAGATAGTCCGTGCGCGAGATACCCAGGCGCTGCATCTTGTACTGGAGGGTGGTGCGTTTCAGGCCAAGGCGCGCTGCTGCGCCCGACGGGCCCGACAGGGCACCCCGGGTCTGACGCAGAATTTCGATGATATGTTCGCGTTCTTTATCGCGCAGCGTACCGTCGAAGTCGAAGACCAGCCGTGAGACTTCCTCGCGCAACTCCCCGAGTGGCGCGTTTAGCCGGTTGCCTTCCGACAGGATTACCGAGCGCTCGATAAAATTCTCCAGCTCGCGGATGTTTCCTGGCCAACTCCAGTGCATCATGGCTTGCACGGCCTCATCGGGGATGACATCGATGCGCTTGTGCAGCCGGGCCGCGCATTTTGCAACAAAATGGCGAATGAACAACGGTATGTCCTCGCGACGTTCGCGCAAAGCCGGGAGATGCAGCGGGAACACGTGCAAGCGGTAGAACAGGTCACCGCGGAATTCTTTTTCCTCGACAGCACGAACCAGATCGCGATTAGTGGCGGCGATCAACCGCACGTCCACCCGGATCGTCTTCGTGCCTCCCAGGTGCTCGAACTCCTGGTCCTGCAGCACGCGCAACAACTTGGGCTGCAACTCCAAAGGAATGTCTCCAATCTCATCGAGCAACAAAGTGCCCTTATCCGCCAATTCCAGCCGGCCGAGCTTCTGGGTGATGGCTCCGGTGAAGGCTCCTTTTTCATGGCCAAACAGCTCGCTCTCCAGCAACCCTGTGGGAATGGCGGCGCAGTTCAGCTTAATGAAGTTACGGTCCTTTCGCCGGCTCATGCCGTGAATCAAGCGGGCGATGCGTTCCTTGCCGGTTCCGGTTTCGCCGGTAATCAGGACGGTGGAATCGGTGTCGGCGACGATGGCAGCATAGTCCAGGACGCGTTTTAAGGCCGGGCTGTTGCCGACGATATCCTCCGACCGGTTCGCGCTCTGGATCTCATACTCGAGATAGCGCTTTTCCTGGGCCAGGCGTTCCTTCAGTTGCGCGATCTCGCGATAGGCATGCGCATTCTGAAGCGCGGCGGCAATCTGATTGGCTACTTGCTGGAGATATTCAATCTCCGCCGGGCCGAAGGCATTCTCGATCATGCTGCTCGGATTCAGTGTTCCCCATATCTCATTACCTGCGACCAAGGGCACACTGCAAACCGACCGAACACCGCCTTCGTACATGGCTCGCGCCAGGGGTTCGTTCATGGTGCGCAAATCGTTTGCGGTCAGAAAAGATACGCTTCGCGACTCGATCGCCTGCGACGAGAGTGATTGCTCAAGCGGAATCGCACTACCGTGGTTTACGAAAGGCTCCCATTCCAGAGTATCTCCATACCGGTGCACGCTCTTGCCACTTTCGTCCAGTAAGCACAGGATCGCCCGTTCGTAACGTGTAATGCTTCGAAGACTGGAAAGAATAACGGGCAGCAGTTTTTCCAACTCCAGGCTGGAACTCAATTCACGGCTGACCGCGACCAGGCTTTGCTGTTCCTCAAACGCGCGGGCCGCTCTGTCCTTCTCCAGCGCCAGCGCTCCCATAACCGCGACCCGGGACAGGAATTCGACGTCTTCGTTATCCAGGACCTCGGGCACCTTCCTGCCCAAGCCAAGCGCCCCAAAATGGCGTGAAGGCGTGCTCATGGGAAGGACGGTGTACGACCGCACGCCGTGATTGAGCAGCACTGGCACGCAGCCGGGAAAGCGCTGCTCGCGCCGGGTGTCAGGTATGGCAATCGGCTTCTGATGTTTCCATGCCCAGCCGCTGGCCGCTTCGTCCACCGGAAAAGCATCGAACTCACCACTTTCCTGGTTCTTCTTCCAATACTGAGTTAGCATGCGATCCTGGCGCGGGTCGTAGAGGGACAGATTCAGCAGTTCCCCTCCCGTCATATCCAGCACTGGCGGGGCAAGTTCTTTGAATGCTTCGGGCAGGCTCTGGGCACGAGCTACCATGTCGGTGATCTCGAGAAGGAGTCGGTACCGTTTGTGTTCAGGCGAGGGATCACGCCCGAGTTCGAAGCTTATTTCTGACATATAAGCACCTCCTGCATCTGCCGCGTACGAGATGTCGCGCAGCGCGAATTTGAGCAGGAACTGGGGGTCATCGCAGCTTGCCGAGCCGCGGGACTGCAGTTCAACAGTACGGTGTCTACAGGTGTCGGTTCCTTTACTTGGGAACCAATCTTTTTCTCCCCGGTCGGGGAGCCCCCCTAAGTCTGAGACACTGTCTTCCCGGATTGGTGCATTCCCGGAAAGGATAGGAATATTGTTACTCTGTCTCCATGTCCTAGGCAAGTCATACTTTCGTATACAGCCCATAACCTTCGCGGTAAGATTCCCTAAATGGCACGCGGCTGGGAAAGTAAGTCCGTAGAGCAACAACAAGAGGCAATGTCTCAGCAGCGGACAAACGTCCGCCCGCCGATCTCGCCGGAGCAGCAGCAACGCAACCGGAAACACGAAGGCCTGCTTCTTTCCCGGAAACGGCTCGCTCAACAGCTGCGGTCAGCCAGCAACCCTCGTCACCGCCAGATTCTGGAACAGGCAATTGCAGAGTTGGATAGTCAACTGTCGTCTTTTGAGCAGGTTACGGATCGCCTTCGCGAAAAGTGAGTGGCCTGGACGCATACCTCCCATAACCAAAACCACGGTCCTGTTCCCTGTGCCCTGACGTATAATTGATCGGTCGATGAAAGCCTACGTTTACGTCTCGTTGAAGAAGAGCGTTCTGGATCCGCAGGGTAAGACTATCCACGGTGCCCTCACGAAAATCGGATATAAAAGTTTGCACGATGTGCGGCAAGGAAAGTACTTCGAAATTACTCTCAACGGTGGTATCTCCAAGGATGAGGCGCAAGCGGAAGTGGAACGGATCGCGCGCGAAGTTCTAACCAATCCGGTCATTGAAGAGTTTCGTTTCTCCCTCGAAGACTAGGCGGCAACCAAAGACGGGGGTTGCCCCATCTGAAGCATCGCAACGTCGGGTTCGTAAGGGCATTTAGTTAGCGAAGACGGCGCGTATCAGGGCATCGTTTTAGCTTAGCCGTGCCGAAAGTTAGTCGGAATCAGATGTCCCTTCAGGGTTGTCCGAACCATCACCGGTCCCCCACCGGTATAACGTCAAGGAGCCAAATAGCCAATGTGCGGCATCGTGGGATATGTAGGTAAGAAGCAGGTAGTCCCGGTCATCATTGAGGGTCTAAGAAAGCTGGAGTATCGCGGCTATGACTCGGCCGGAATCGCGGTGGCCGGAAATGGTGAAGGTTTGCAGATCCGCCGCGCCGAAGGCAAGCTCCGCAACCTGGAAGAAGTGATCCGCCTCAAGCCGCTCGACGGTACTTACGGCATCGGACACACGCGCTGGGCCACGCATGGCCGCCCCACCGAAGAAAACGCCCATCCGCACCGCGACTGCACCGGCAAAATTGTGGTCGTGCACAACGGCATTGTCGAGAACTATCTCTCGCTCAAGAAGAAGCTGATCGCCGAAGGACACAAGTTCACCACCGAAACGGACACGGAAATCATCGCGCATTTGGTCGAGAAGCACTACCTGCAGGCTGGAAATGGCCACCGGCCGTCATTGGGATTGGAAGAGGCAGTGCGCAAAGCGGTCAAGGAACTAACCGGCGTGTTTGCGCTGGTGGTGATTGCGATTGACGAACCGAACAAAATCGTTGCTGCGCGCAACGGACCGCCGGCCGTTATCGGTCTCGGGAAGGACGAATATTTCGTCGCCTCTGATGTGCCCGCGCTCCTCGATCACACGCGCGACCTTTTTTTTCTCGCCGATGGCGACCTGGCCGTGATCACGCAAGACGGCGTGCGGGTTACCGATTTCGACGGCAAGCCGCTGGAGCGGAAGGCGCAGCGCATCACCTGGGATCCGATCATGGCGGAGAAGGGCGGTTTCAAGCACTTCATGCTCAAGGAAATTTATGAGCAGCCGCGCACCGTCCGAGACACCACGCTCGGCCGTGTCTCACAGGACACCGGGGCGATCTTTCTCGACGAGATGCGAGTCAGCGAAGCCGAGTTCAAAGCGCTGAAGAAAATCAATATCGCCGCTTGCGGCACCAGTTGGCATGCCGGACTTGCCGGCAAGTTCATGATTGAAAATCTGGCCCGCGTTCCGGTCGAAGTCGACTACGCCAGCGAATGGCGTTATCGCGACCCGATCCTGGGCCCGGACACGATCACGATGCTGATTTCGCAGTCTGGCGAGACAGCGGATACCATTGCGGCCCAGCGTGAGGCCAAGGCCAAGGGCTCGAAGACACTGGCCATCTGCAACGTTGTCGGATCCATGATCACCCGCGAAGCCGCGGGAACCGTCTACACCCACGCAGGCCCGGAAATTGGCGTCGCTTCGACCAAGGCCTTCACCGGACAACTTACTGCTCTTTATCTATTCGCCTTGTATCTGGCACAGGTGCGCGGCGCCATCACCGCCGAACAGGCGAAGGCAGCGGTGCAAGAGCTCACCCACATCCCCGGCAAGCTGGAGCAGATTCTTACCCAGGATGAGGCGTGCGACGAGCTCGCGAAGACCTATGTCCGTGCCCAGGACTTCCTTTTCCTGGGACGAGGCATTCATTACCCCATCGCGTTAGAAGGGGCGCTTAAGCTGAAGGAAATTTCCTACATTCACGCCGAAGGTTATCCCGCCGGAGAAATGAAGCATGGCCCGAATGCGCTGATCGACGAGAATCTTCCGGTGGTTATCATCGCCACGCGCGACGTAAACAGCCCGCAGTCGATGATCCGTTACGAAAAAACGATGTCGAACCTGAAAGAAGTAAAGGCGCGTTCCGGAATAGTCATCGCGCTCGCCACCACAGGCGACAAAGAGATCGCGGAAGAAGCGGATCATGTGCTTTTCGTGCCCCCGGCGCCGGAAGAATTGTCGGCGATTCTGGAGATTGTCCCGCTGCAACTGCTCGCCTATCACATCGCCGTCCGCCGAGGGTGCGACGTCGATCAACCGCGAAACCTGGCGAAGTCGGTGACGGTGGAGTAGGAGGCTGTCAGCTCTCAGCCGTCAGCTTTCAGTGATCAGAAAGGCATTTGGCTTTGGGAAGGGCTTCAGGCCGCGACGCCCGGAGCCGTTGGGAGTCACGCTGATTTCGACTCTCCAAAGCCGATCGTCATGGCCAAAGGGTTCATGCCGGCGGCTTTTTTCCATCCAACCAACGTACGGCACTCTAATCTCCCGCAACCCCCTGTCACTTTCGAGAGGCAACCTGCAGCGTCCCGCAAGCGCTTGCCATCATCTAATTTTTAACAAATGGCTCAGTTCAAGACTTTCGACGCGCGCGTGCTTCGTTCCATTGTGCTGTCTGACTTCACTAAGCACATCGAACTTGAGGTGAACGGAGTAACTCGCTTTGGTTTTGTCCCTGGACAATGGCTCTCGGTGAAGGCCAACACTCCCGATGGCGAGGAGATCACGCGCGCGTATTCGATCGCTTCGCCGCCGTCCGAAAACGGACACGTCGCCTTCTGCCTGAATCGCGTGCAGGATGGATTTATGTCGAACTATCTCTGCAGTCTTGACGAAGGCGCGACAATCGCATTTCAGGGACCATTCGGCGACTTCATTCTTCGCCCGCCGCTGCGCGACACCGTGTTTGTTGCCACTGGAACGGGGGTTGCGCCGTTTCGCTCCATGCTTCGCTGGCTCCTGGCGGAGCGCGAACGACATCAGGGACGCGAATTCTGGCTGCTCTTCGGCGCGCGGGGCGAGCAGGACATTTATTATCGCGAGGAGTTCGAGCGTCTCGCCGCCGAGCACGGCAACTTTCATTTCCTCTCTACGCTCAGCCGCGCCGGCGAGAATTGGAAAGGCCTGCGAGGATATGTGCAGCAACATCTAGGAGAAGTCGTCGGAATGCGCAGCGATATGCACGCCTACATCTGTGGTCTCGACAAGATGGTCAAGGCGAATCGGGAGCTGCTGAAAAGTCTGGGTTGGGATCGGACTTCGATCCGTTACGAAAAATACGATTGACCCCGTAGAATGATTGCCGGTCTTGCACCCGGTTTTGCGTGGCGCAGCGCTTCAGCGCCGCGATTAGCGCGTTATTTTGAATGCGCCTTTAGGCGCTGAGGGAGAGCCATCGTGTACGTCGCGGACGACAAACGTTACGACTCCATGCAGTATCGCCGCTCGGGACGCAGCGGCATCCAACTTCCCGCCATCTCGCTCGGACTGTGGCACAACTTCGGCGGCGTGGATAATTTCGAAAATTCGCGCGCCATGCTGCGCCGCGCCTTCGATCTCGGCATTACGCACTTCGATCTCGCCAACAATTACGGGCCTCCGTATGGATCGGCGGAAGAAACGTTCGGGCAGATTCTGAAGAAAGACTTTCTTCCCTACCGCGACGAGCTGATCATCTCGACCAAGGCGGGTTGGGATATGTGGCCTGGGCCCTACGGTGATCTGGGCTCGCGCAAGTATTTGCTGGCCAGCCTGGATCAGAGCCTGAAGCGCATGGGGCTTGAGTATGTCGACATCTTCTACCATCACCGGCCCGATCCCGATACGCCGATGGAGGAATCGATGGGAGCGCTCGACACGGCGGTACGCTCCGGTCGCGCGCTCTACGCGGGCATCTCGGCTTACAACGCCAAGCAAACATTGGAGGCGGTAAAGATTTTGCGCGATCTGGGAACGCCTTTACTGATTCATCAGCCGAAGTATTCGATGTTCGTGCGCGATCCTGAGCAGGGATTGCTCGATGTGCTGGAGAAAGAAGGCGTGGGATCGATCGTTTTCAGCCCGCTGGCGCAGGGCCTGCTGTCGGATCGCTACCTGAAGGGGATTCCCAGCGACTCACGGGCCGCGCGCGATTTCTATCTGAAGAAGAAGGACATCGGCGAAACGACTCTAGCCAAGGTTCGCGCGCTGAATGAAATCGCCGGGCAGCGAGGGCAGACACTGGCTGAGATGGCGGTGGCGTGGGTACTGCGCGATCCGCGCGTCACCAGCGCGCTGGTTGGCACCAGCAAGGTGTCGCAGGTGGACGACAACGTAGCGGCACTAAAGAACCTGAAATTCTCAGCCGACGAGTTGCGCAAGATTGACGGCGTTCTCGCCGGCAAATCGGCGTGAACAACCGACCATAAAGCGTGGATGGGCTCTTTCTGCCGGAAGTCCTACTTTGCTAACTGCTCCAGACGCTCGAAGGTGTCCGGGTATCTGGCTGCAAGTAACAGCAGCGCGGCTGCTTGGGCGTTTGGTTTGGCGCGTCCTTGCTCCCATTTTTCCAGCGTGCGTTCGTTGGTGAACAGTTTGCGGGCAAAAACGCTGCGTGAACAGTGGAGGCGCGCGCGGACCTGCTTGATCATTTTCGGCTTGACCTCGGGCAGCGCACGGGGCTCGATTTTATAGCTCCGCAGGGTGATTTTCCCGGCGCGATGCCCCTTCATGGCCGCCACACCTTCCATCAGTTCGTCGAATAGATTCCGTTTGTTTGCCATCGCCGCTGTCCTTATCTCCGTC
>DATFVD010000112.1:0-6494 GCA_035260505.1 Terriglobales bacterium | reverse complement strand
TCCATACCGGCTTCGAGCGGAGACATGCCGTGCCGCATATTTTCGACGATGGTGTGCGCTCCGGCGATTTTAATGTTCTCCTCTCCGCTGCCGGTAGCGCCCGCGGAGCCCACATCCTGATCGGTGTAGCACCCGGCGCCGATGATCGGCGAATCGCCACAGCGTCCGGGGAGTTTGTAGGCAAGGCCGCTAGTGGTTGTACAGCCCGAGATTTCACCCTTCTGGTTAAGAGCGGAGCAATGAATCGTGCCGGTGGGTGGGACGAGAACGCGCCGGATGGCAGCCCTGCGGAACTCCGACTCAATGCCAAGCTCGGCGGCGCGCTCTTCGAGGCGATGAAAGCGATCCTCCCAAAGTTCGGATTGCGGTGATGATGATGTCGACGGCGGCGTCCAATGCGGGTCGGCCAAGCCTGGACCCCACCAGTCGTCAGTGGAATGATGCTCTTTCCAGAGCAGCCAGATCTTGCGTGAGCGTTCGGTGAGCAGATTTTCACGCGGGAAACCCATAGCCACGGCGAATCGTTCGGCACCTTCGCCGACGAGCATGACATGGCCGGTGTGCTCCATCACAGCCTTGGAAACAGCCGAAACATTCTTGATGTTCCGGACGCCGCCCACGGACCCGGCACGGCGGCTAGGTCCGTGCATGCAGCAGGCATCGAGTTCCACCACGCCTTCTTCGTTCGGAAGGCCGCCGAGGCCGACGGAATCGTCATTCGGATCATCCTCCGGGCCTTTCACAACGCGCATGGCGGCGTCGAGCGTGTCGCCGCCGTTTTTCAGGAAGATGAAGGCGTCGTCGAGGTAATTGATGCCGTTGTTGGCGCAGACGATGATCGGCCGCTTCGAGGTGCCGGATGCCTGGGCGGGGCGGGCAGCATTGTCGATAACTTTGTCCTGAACTTTGTCGTCCTGAACTTTGTCTTGCGCGTTCAGATCTTGCGGGCTCAGACCGGGGACGAGCGACGCAGCGATTGCGGAACCCAGAAATCCACGACGGCTGATGGACATGAATTCTCCGAACTCGAAACGGCGAGAAGGATAACACGGCTTGCCAATGGAGAGCCGGGCGTCCCCGCCCGGCGGAACCCTTCGACTCCGCTCAGGGCAGGCTCGCGAGACGCCCGTTACTCCACCGCCTCCAGCAGGCGCGCAACGCCTTCGCGAAAATCGGCTGGTTGAGTGATCAGGCTCAGCACAAGATGGCCCTCGTTCGGAAAATCATAAAAGTGGCCGGGATGGACACTCACACTCGCCGCGCGCAACAATCGGATAGCAAGCTCTTCATCACTATCGAGGGCGGGGACGCGGAGCACAACGTACCATCCACCCTCAACCAGCAATCTCGCGCACGCGGGATGGCCTGCAAGTTGCCGGTCGAGTTCCGAGAGATTCACGCGCAAACGATCGAGGAGAATGGGTTGGACCTGTTCGCGCTGATCGAGCAGCACCCGGGCCGCAAGTTGCACAGGGGCGTTCATCGAGAGAAAGGTATCAGCGATGATTTCGAGTCGCGCTCCTGCCTCCGTGACCATTGCTTCAGGGCCGCTGGACGCCACCCATGCAAGCTTCATCTGCGGAAGGGCAGAAATCTTGGACACTCCGCTGAGAGTGAAAGTGAGCGCGTCGGCGCGGCCGACGAAACTGCGCCGCGGCGCGCCATCATGCGCATAATCGAGAAACACTTCATCCACGATCAGAGCCAGACCGCAGTCACTGCAGAAAGCGTTGAGCGCCGCGGTTTCCGCAGTAGAAACGTAGGAACCGGTGGGGTTGTTGGGATGGACGAGAATCACGGCTCGCGACCGGACGGTGGCTGCTTTGGAGAGCGCATCGAGATCGATCTGCCAACCGTGATCGTAAAGCAACGGATACGGAACGAGTGTAACGTCGGCGAGATCGGCGAGAAACTCGAACAGCGGGTAACTCGGCTTGGGTACAAGAATCTCGTCGCCAGGATTGCACAGCAGACGGAAGACGTACGAGTAGGCTTCGCTGGTGCTTGTGGTCAGGATCAGGCGTTCGGGATCGAGATCGACTTCGTGCGATTCGCGATAGTAGCGGCACACGGCTTGGCGCGCTCCGAGCAGACCTCGAGGCTGAGGGTCATAATGCATCGCTTCAGGATTCGCCAGCGCGGCGAGCAAGGTTGCGGCATCCGGGCGAACGCCAGCTTCGGTCGGATTCGATACAGTGAGATCCAGCATCTTCTGTTCTGAAGCGCGCGCTTCCTCGATCGCGCGAGTAAGAGCGTTAGGACTGAGGCGCCAGTTTGTACGCTGGGAAAACATAACTCTTCCGGTGGAGCGCCGGGCGTCCCCGCCCGGCCACCATACTGCCAGACCCTTCGACTGCGCTCAGGGCAGGCTCGCGAGACGCCCGTCGCTCCACCAAAACCTAGGAATCACTATTTCAGGAAAAATCCCAGCTGCTCCGGAGCGGGCAGCGTCTTGGTATTCCAATACTGATGTTGGGCTGCTTGCACGCTAACGATCTTTGCCTGCACCTCCGCCGCTAGATTGTCGTAGCGAACCAGAACGTTCTCCAGCCAGTAGGGATCGTTCTCGCGCGCCCAACCTTCCGCGTACATCTTATGCAGCTCCGTGATCGCGTCACGCAGGCTCTCCAGCCGCCCATTAATGTCCACGATTTCGTCCAGGTCATTTTGCGCCCGTGCAGCGTCCGTCTGATTCTGATAAGCGTCCCAGTAGAACCGGCTGATTTCGGATGTGAACTGAACCTTCAGCCCTAGCGTGTCCAGATGCCAGGCGGCAAGCAGCATGTCGTCGAGCGTCTCGGGATGGAGGTGAGCCTTGGCTCGATTGCGCATCAGCGATTCAGCGGCGTGCTCAACGCTGATACGCAGATCGTGAGTAACAGGCAGCGCTTTGTCGGCCGCGTTGGCGCCGGCTTCGCTGAATGGATCAGACCAGAAAAGCTCGTGGCTTGCATTGTTCAGTTTCACTCCGGCAAGGAGCGTATGAGCGCGATCGAGATTCTCCATGACGCCGGTAAAAGTGCGGTCTTCATTACGATAAAAAGCCCAGTCATAGCTATTCTTGAAGTCCTCAATACTGGACTCGCCGGGCTGCCAACTCGCGGCCGCGCCAAAGACCAGGGCGGGCCAGGTCATGTCGACAAGCGATTCCCCGTCATCGTTCCAGGTCGTGTTGAGCGCGCCGATGGCCTGATGCTTTTGGCCGTCGCGGACAAAGTTTCGGATGTTCAGAAACGCGCTGTCGAGATCAGGCCAGATCGCGCGCCAGTTCCCTGCTCCGGGCGCGACCACCACGCGCAGGCCGGCATTCGTGTATGGAGTAATGATGTTTTCGTAGCTTGGCTTGGGATCGTAGTCCCAGGGCACGGCAATCATGTCTTTGGGGAGAATGGTAAGCAGTTCGGGATATTTCACCGCGATATCGCCCCAGAACATGAGTTGCTTGTGATAAGGCTGCATGATCTCGAAGACTTTCTGGAGGTGTTCGAGATAAACGCGGCCAAGGCCCTGCTGGGCAGCGAGAGCCTTCGTCTGTCCAAGGCCAAGTTCGAAAGTTTCATCAGAGCCGATATGGAAGAACGGGCCGGGAAACAACGGCACGACCTCTCCATACACCTGGCGAATAAAATCGTAGGTCTTGGGATTGGTAGGCGTGAGCACATGCCCGTGGGGAGTTTCGGCGAGATCGGAATAAATTTCGTACTTCAGCAATTGATGAAGATGTCCAAAGGCCTGCTGCTCGGGCAGGAGGGTGATGTAGTACTTGCTGGCGTATTCGACCAACTCCTTAATCTCGGCGGGAGTTAATGCGGCCTCTTTCGGTGAGACGAGTGGCTGGGTCCGGAAGTCGAAGACGTGCTCCATGTTGAACCCGAGCAGGTTGATCTTGTACTCCGCCAGCGTGCGGATCTGCATCTTCAAGTAATCGACCGTGGGGATCGGACCGCGGCTGATGTCGTCTGACACGCCCCGCCATTCCATGCTGGGCCAGTCGCGGATGACCAGCGCCGGGACCGCGAGCGTCTTTCCTCCTGAGCCCTCCGGGCGCAACAACTGGCGAAGCGTCTGCACGCCATAGAAGAGGCCCTGCGCGGTGCGCCCGGCGACCAGCACTCCGGAGTCGGTCACGCGGATCACATAGCCTTGTTTATCAAGATCATGACTTCCAAGATCGTCGCCGGCTTTCACTCCCTGCGATTCGAGAAAGGATCGCAAGCCGCGGTCAGTTAGACGGGCGAGCGAAATGTGTCCCGTCGTTTTCGGAGCGGCGGTCACGGCTTCGATGGACAACTTCATGCCGGTACGCTCGTGAATTTCTGTTTGCAGAGTTTCGGCCGCGGTCCGGTCTTCGGAATTGCTGATGAGGATCGTGGTCGAGGGCTTGATCACGATCTTGCCTTCGGCCATGCGGACTTCTTTTGGTGCCGGCAGAATCTTGAGCGCGCGGATGGCGTCGTTGACCTGGGCGTGAGCAACGAGCGGCAGAGAGGCTAGGCAGGCGAGAGAGAGCAAGCTTGTGATCTTCATGCTTCCGATTTCCCTGGTTCGAGTGAATGGCGAGAGTATCAGGTGAGATCGTTAGGCGACAAGTTGCAGGAATGCGCGTGGCCTCGCGAGCATTCCGCCCCGCCTTCTAAGAAATTCCAAAAGCCGGTTTGAGGAATTCGAGTGTCTCGGGATCACTCAATTTGCAGACAACGTTCTGGTTAGTAAACATCTTGGGGAGTTTCTTTGCCTCCGGGATCGAGAAGGTCTTTTTCCAGTCGACGCCTATAACATATTCCTGCGCGTCTGGATCGTCCGCATGGTTCA
Source organism: Terriglobales bacterium (assembly GCA_035260505.1). GTDB lineage: Bacteria > Acidobacteriota > Terriglobia > Terriglobales > Acidobacteriaceae > Acidiflorens. The sequence goes on along the minus strand of DATFVD010000112.1, from coordinate 1,682 downwards.
GTAGATCAGGTGAGGACTGGACGCACTCCGAAAGCATCTTGCCATCGACCACGAACTCCCTTGCTGGCCGGACCTTCTGGGTCACGACACCGTAACCCACATATCCCGCCTTTTTCTGGTAAACGAACACTTGGTCGCCGATATCCAGTCTTTGTAGCTGGTCGGAAAAGATGCGCCCGCCGCCCGCGCCCAAGAAGCCGAACCTCAGACAGTCCTCCCAGTTGCGCGCTTTGCAGTCATCAGCGTTGGCGTACCAGAATCCAGACCACGGAGCCCTTGGTTTCTTGTTGCTGACGGATCTAGTTACCACCTTCGCCTGGTCCATGAGCCAGTCTGCGCCCATCAGCAGCTTTCCGCCGTGTTCGAATGTACTGAAGAAAAGAGTGTTGATGCTCAGGTCGTGAGCTTCAGACAAATACTCGACGATTCGCTTTGAGGAAGCATCCAGTTCACTGGCGATGATCACCATATTGTGTATGGTGTTCAGGTTCTCGGGGACAGCGATCCCGAACACCTCAAAAAATGCAGCGTCCAAGGTCTTGCCAAGATACTCGAAGGCGAGGTCGTAGATATCCTCGTCGCTGAGTCCATTGACCCAGCTGGCGTAATCGAGGACTTGAGCAACGACCTCACGTGGACTCTTGTCGCGCTTTAACTCGACAATCGTGAGATTGCCCTCGCGATCAATTGCCAAAAGGTCGATGCGCCCACCGAAATCGGTGACAATCTGGCGGCCAATGAGCACGAGATTGAGGCCGAGGATACTGGGGTCTTTCGCAATCCACGCCTCAAGCATATCCTCTTTCGGCAATTGCGTGTTCTGGAGAGGCACAAGATTGTCGTCATCTACCGTAAAAAGCTTAATCATTTCAACACCTTCTGTAGTTCCTGTTCTAAGCAGATTGCAAATCGGTTGCCAGCTCTCTGGCATCGACCACACGTGCTACTTCGCAAACGCTTCCTTATTCACCACATACGGCATCTTGTTAACATCCCCGCCGTAGTTCCCTTCCAGCACGTCAATCAACCCCTGCACGCAGCGTCCAGCCATTCCTTTGTTGGGGTCGGACGACAGCCGCGTAATACGCGCAGCGCTGGCAAAGTGCGGCAGCAGCCGGCAGCGGTCGGCGATTGTGGGATCGCGCAGCGGTGAGTCAGCGGGCAGTGGCTCTTGCTCGTAAACATCGAGAGCGGCGCCGGCAATCCAGTTCTCGCGCAAAGCGCGGGCCAGAGCTGCCTCGTCGATCACGGGGCCCCGCGATGTATTGATGACCATGGCAGTCGGTTTCATCATGCGCAGCGTGGTTTCATTGATCAGGTGATAGGTAGGCGTGGCGCTCTCGCCCTCGCGCAGCAGTGGCACGTGTAGGCTGATGAAATCCGCGGCACTCAACGCGTCGTGCAACGTGGTGTAACGAATTGACGTCTTCTCGCGGCTGATCCCGCGCTGGAAGCTGAGATCCATCATCTCCTGGATGGCCCTGATGTAGTCGCGGTTCTCATAGGCTGGATCGAAGCACAGAATGTTCATATCGAATCCAGCGCATTTCTTGATCATCGCAAGGCCGATGCGCCCGGTGCCGATGATGGCTACGGTTTTTCCGGTGACTTCGTCGCCTAGAAACGGCAGATAAGGATGCCAATATCCCCAGCGATTCTCTCGCGTCAGATGTTCGGCGGGC
>DATFVD010000111.1:0-2663 GCA_035260505.1 Terriglobales bacterium | reverse complement strand
TCTCGGTAGGGTAGCCTTTGTTCGACCGAATGCGGGGATGGGTATCTTCTTCACCAGAATTGAGCCGCACGACCAGTTGGTCTTAGATAAGTGGATCGCTGAACTGAGAGACCAATACAACCCGCCGTGCGGAGTTGTATGAAATCGATCAAAGTCCGGCACCGATAATCAAAAAACGCCGAGCGGGCGGCCTTCGGGAATTGAGCGGGGAGTGCGGAGTTTAGGATTTGAAGAGCTGGTCAATTTTGGCGGCCAGAATGAAATCGCTCTCTGTTAGACCGTTGATCTTGTGCGTCCAAGTCGTGATCTCGACTCCTCCCCAGGCAAGGAAGATGTCTGGGTGGTGCCCCTGCTCCTCTGCAAGCTCACCTACGCGGTTTACGAACTTCAGGGCTTCGCGAAAGTTGGCAAACTTGAAGGTCTTCATGATGTGGTGTTCTTCGATGATGTTCCATCCGTCGACCTGCTTTTGAAGTATGGAGAGATTCTCGCCCTTGAGCGGAGGCACGCCTCCACGGCAAGGAACGCATGTCTTGGCTGCAAGGTCGGACATCGCAAAAGTTATTCTACCACCCGCCCGCGAGACGCTCACCCCACCTCCCTCTCGGCCGGCTGAACTTTTTCGGAATGAGAAAAGAGCGGGCGCCTGATGAAAGCGAATTGATTGGCCGCACTTGGAAATGCCGCGTTCGGTCCAGAGATAGGAAGATGAGTTCTACTAGCGAGTAAGCGGCGAAGAGGACCGCTCGACGAGTGTATTCTTGGATGCTCTGGGTATCCCATGCAAACAGCACTTATGATTCTCGTGGCTCTCCTCGTCACACTTGCTCTGCTGGCGGTGTCCGGCGCCGTGTACCAGGCCATCGGAACGTGGCGAGACCGCCGACGCTTTCTGCCCCCTGGACGCCTCGTGCGAGTCAACGAGAGGCGGATGCACATCCACGTAACCGGGGAAGGCACACCAACTGTGGTCTTCGAATCGGGCATGGGCGCGTCATGCTTGAGCTGGACGCTGGTGCAGCCGCAGGTGGCGCAGTTCACTCGCGCGGTAAGCTACGACCGCGCGGGACACGGCTGGAGCGATCCGCCGCGCGAGCCGCGCACGGCTCGGCAAATTGCGCAGGAGCTACACACGCTGCTTGATGCAACAGATGTGCCCGGGCCATACGTTCTCGTTGGGCACTCGTTCGGCGGATATGTTAACCGAGCGTTCGCGCATCTGCATCGCGATGAGGTCGTTGGCATGGTGCTGGTGGATTCAGTTCACCCTGCCGAATGGGAGAATCCGACCCCAGAGCAGTTGCGGATGATCAAAGTGGGACTGAGATATGCTTGGATTGCAGCGTGGCTTGCACGACTGGGTTTTGTGCGGTTTTGCCTCACGCGGTTGGCGCGAGGTTCGCCCAGGCTGGGACGGGCAGCGGCAAACGCGTTCGGCGTCGGCACGGCCGCAGCGGTACAACGGATTGCAGGTGAGACTCGTAAGTTGCCCGCACCGATCCTGCCAATTGTGCGCGCGTTGTGGTCGCAGCCGAAGAATTTCATGAGCCTGGGACAGCACGTCGCCGCACTGCCGGTCAGTGCTGCGCAAGCAGCTGCGGTGAACTCGCTCAGGGATTTGCCACTAGTCGTGCTTTCGGGAGACCATCATGCGGCACCGTACACTGACTGGCAACGCGACCTAGCGCAGCTCTCTTCATGTGGGCGGCAGGTGGTGGCGAGCGACAGCGGACACTGGATCCATCTTGATCACCCCGAACTGGTCACTAAGGCTATCCTCGAAGTGGTCGCTGCTGCCCGACAGGCGGCGTGGATGCTGCCTCGTTCCGCTCGAGGATGAGCGCGCCGCGCAGACGATCGGCGCAGTCACGCTAAACGGAAGATCCCTGCCGCGAGCGAGCGAAGCTTTTCTTGCTCGGCGCGGACTACGAGCGTTCCTGCGATTCGTCGGAAACCGAGCCGGAAAAGTTCCAATACTTCTGTAGTAGAATGGGGTGTCCGTTTTTACATCCAATCGGACTTGAGCCTGACCGCTTACTTGCTCCTCTTGCTTCTTTCCCTGGCGCTTTGCCATTGGCTGATTATAGCACACGATTGGGAAAGTTTGACGCAACGTAGCTAGATGGTAAAGTCCTACTCGTTCGGTTTTCGCGGCGGGTTATCCGGCTTAGGCGGCGTCGTGATCGGCTTCGGAAACGGCTTTGCTGCCGGCAGACCTCGCGGCGGTAGCGGTGTCATTCGCGTTCCGCTTCCGCGGTTTTTAACCTTCCAATATCTAATCGGCCCTAAGAACTGGCGAACGATTCTAGGCCAAACGCGCTGCGGCTCCTTACGATCGCGATAGCCCTGCATGTATTCCCGCATGGGCCGACTCATACGTGTGTTCCTTTCCGTGTGCGTCCCGGCTGCAATGTTTTCGTGTGACGGATGGCCTTGACGCGCATTATTCGCTTGTACCGCTTTGGATTAAGAGGACGCCACGAATAAGCTTATTATTCTCGGAAAAGCTAATCATACACACTTGGCACAGGCGGGTAGGACCGTCCCATTCGCCCTGACCTGCTCGGATGGAGTATTCACCGGGCTTCTCGTTGCAACTGTTGCAAATTCCAGCGCGATATTTGACGATTTCGATCATTGCGTGGGCTCCTTGGCGTTCAGAT
>DATFVD010000110.1:0-4955 GCA_035260505.1 Terriglobales bacterium | reverse complement strand
GCCGCAAAAGCAAGGGGGATTCCGCTCATTATTCTATAGGCTCTGACATTTTCTATCGGCTCTGACATCGTGCCGATGACGCGTCTATGGCAATCGTGACGAAAGAGCTGGCGTCAGGCTTACGCGGAGGTTGTCCGCATGGCGCTTGCTGTTCCGGTCAATTGATTTCCGAGTGATTTTATGGTCTGCAAATTGTTGGAAAATGGCGGAAGCGTGTGTGAGTCGAACACACCGGCAACATCGGAGATGCCGCCCGCCGGTTTTGAAGACCGGGACGATCACCGGACCGCATGCGCTTCCGTAATTCGCCTTGCAGCAAAAACACGAACTACTTCGGCTGCGCCACCACTCGCAAATAGGGCTTCAGAGTTTTCCAGCCGCCGGGATATTTTTGCTTGGCCTGATCTTCTGAGACCGATGTGGGAATGATCACGTCCTGCCCCGGCTTCCAGTTCACCGGCGTGGCAACGTTGTGCTTAGCGTTGAGTTGTATCGAATCCAGCGCGCGCAGCACCTCGTCGAAATTGCGCCCGCTGCTCATGGGGTAGATCAGCATCAGCTTGATCTTTTTGTCCGGACCAATCACGAACACCGTGCGCACCGTGGCGTTGTCGGCCGCCGTGCGGCCTTCGCTGGTGGTCCCGGATTCGGCGGGCAGCATGTCATAGAGCTTTGCCACTTTGAGTTCGGGATCGCCGATCATCGGATAGGTCACCTTGTGGCCCTGCGTTTCTTCAATATCGGCAGCCCACTTGCCATGACTGGTCACCGGATCCACGCTTAGGCCGATAATTTTCGTGTTGCGCTTGGCAAACTCTGGCTGCAGGCCCGCCATGTAGCCCAGTTCGGTCGTGCACACTGGGGTGAAATCCTTGGGGTGCGAAAACAGAATCGCCCAGCCGTCGCCAATCCATTCGTGAAAGTTGATCGTGCCCTGCGTGGTTTCAGCAGTGAAGTTGGGAGCTTCGGAGTTGATGCGTAGAGACATTTTTGTTCCTCGCTTATTTTGTTGATGACCGATGGCTAGCGGCGCTTAAACCCTATAACATTAGTAGAGAATAGAATATCCAGTGGCCGCCGGCCCGTCAACCGGGTCACGCCGGTTCCGGCAGGGATTATGGTATAGCATCGGACGGCGATTACGCTCGGGCCCGCAAAATACGGCGCACGGTAAAATCTAAGGCATGGCTGCTTCAGTAAAGAAACTCTCCATGGTGCAGGTCGATGTGTTTACCGACCGCGCCCTCACCGGCAACGCGCTGGCGGTTTTTCTCGACGGCCGCGGCCTCAGTACCGAACAGATGCAAGCGTTGGCGCGCGAAACCAATCTCTCCGAGACTACCTTCATTCTTCCTGGGGAGGCCGATGCGGAAAAGGCCCGCGGAGTTCGCGTGCGCATCTTCACCGTGCAGGAAGAACTGCCCTTCGCCGGACATCCTACGCTGGGCACGGCTTTCGTGTTGCGTGGCCAGACCGGCGCATCAGAAATCCGGCTAGATCTAAACGTCGGAACGGTGCCTGTGCACTTCACCTCGGAACCGCGGCAGCCGGCCTTCGGAGAAATGACGCAGAAGAATCCCGAGTTCGGCGCGATCCACGAGGTCGAGGCCGTGGCGCGTCTCACGGGCCTGAGCGCTGCTGACTTCGACGACTCCGCGCCCATTCAAACCGTCTCCACCGGCGTTGCTTTCACCATCACTGGGCTGCGTTCGCTGAAGACGCTGCAGAACCTCCGCCTCGATCTCAACCGCTCCGCAGAATATCTCGCGCGCAGCGGCGGAAAGTTCTTTTACTTTGTTTGCCGCGAGACCGTCGATCCCAAAGCCCGTCTCCACGCCCGCATGATTTTTTACAACGGAGACGATCCGGCTACTGGTTCCGCCGCCGGATGCTGCTCCGCCTGGATGGTCGCTCACGGCGTTGCTGCCAGCGATGAACAAGTTTTAATCGAGCAAGGCCTCGAGGTGCACCGTCCCAGCAGCATTTTTGTGCGCGCCACAAAACAGAATAATCGGCATGATAACCATGTGGTCAATGTGCGTGTCGGTGGAAATTGTGTTGAAGTTCTCCGCGGTGAATTCGCGATCGCGATCTAGCAGATCGAAACGCTGCGACAGTCGCGGCTTTCAGCACGATGGCACGATCTTCCGAACCACCAGAGTGCCATTGGCGAACGCGCTACTTTACGTGCGCGGCGATTCTGTTTAGCATTCACCTCGCTCCGGTTCTCAGAAAAAAACAGGAAGAGAATCAGAAAGAATTTCTGACGACAGTCTCCCGGTAAGATCAATGAAGCCCAAGAAAACGATTCTCTGTGTCGACGATAACGAACAGTCACTCTCCATCCGCAAAATCCTGCTTCAGACGCGGGGCTACCGCGTGGTCGCTTGCAACAGCGGCGAACTGGCGCTCGAAGCTTTCCGCCTCGGCGGCATTGACCTGGTGCTCGCCGACCTGATCATGCCCGGCGTGGATGGTTCGCGGCTGATCGAAGAAATCAAAACTCTCTCTCCGCAGACTCCCGCGGTGCTGATCTCGAGCCGAACCAAAATCTACGAGCGCGAAACGCTCGCCGATGTTTTTCTGTCCAAGGGAATGTACGAGCCCATGGACCTGCTGGAACGTATTCGCCTGCTGCTGGTGCGCAAGCGTGGGCCCAAGCGACAGGTTGAACTTCGCGCCCGTGCGGTGGACCTCGAGCCCGCGAGCGTGGCGTGAGCGGGCGCTGGATTGGAACATTGGACATTGACTCGTTGATGCAATGCCTCAACGATTTAAAGTCTCAATGGCTCAATGTCTCAATCACGCTTCTCTCTGTGATATCGTTTTCCCTGGATGTCGGCATTCATCGAAGCCAGGGAACTGCGCAAAACTTACCGGGTTGGCAAAGTTGATGTGCCAGCCCTTCGCGGTATCTCCTTCAGCGTGCAAAAAGGTGAGTTCGTCACCGTCGTGGGCCCTTCGGGCAGTGGTAAGTCCACACTCTTTTATCTGCTCGGCGGACTGACCCGCGCCGACTCGGGAAGTGTCACCATCGACGGCGTGGACTTCGCGACCCTTTCCGACGGCGAACGCACCAGGTTGCGAAAGAGCAAGATCGGATTTGTGTTTCAGAAATTCAATCTTCTGCCTACGCTCAGCGCGCGCTCGAACATCGAGATCGCCGTCGACATCGCTGGATTGGGCAAACCTGACCCGGCGTTCCTCAAAAAGATCACCGGCATGCTCGGCATCGCCCAACGTCTGGAGCATCGGCCCAATGAGCTTTCTGGCGGCGAGCAACAGAGAGTCGCGCTTGCCCGGGCTCTCATCAACCGCCCCGCCATTGTTCTCGCGGACGAGCCCACCGGCAACCTGGATTCGAAAAGCTCAAGCATCGTCCTCAATATGCTGCGCCAGTCGAACAAAGATTTGGGACAGACCGTGCTCATGATTACGCACAATCCCGAGGCCGCCGAGTATGGTGACCGCATTGTCCACATGCGCGACGGCCAGATCGTAGCACCCGACGAAGATCCGCAGTGGTCACCGCATCATCGGGCCGCACAATTCAGCCCTGAGAGCGCTTAGGTTCTCAATAGGTTCTCCATGCCGCATCGCGACGAATTCACCAAACCGATTCTTCCTGGCAAGGGAGCGACCGACTACGAGCGCTATCTGCGCACCGACGAGCTCCTCGCCCTGCAAAAGCCGCCCGAAGAACTGCTCCACAAAGACGAAATGACCTTCCTGGTCGTGCACCAGAGCTCGGAGTTACTGATGAAGGGAGCGGCTTTCGAGCTCGGTCGCGCCCTGGAAGCGCTCGAGGGCGCCGACTTCGCCAACACTACGCGTCTGATCCGGCGTGCAATCCAGTTACTCGACCCGACCATCGGCCTGCTGCACATTCTGGAGACTATTACTCCTTACGACTATCACCTGATTCGCGCCGGCCTCGGGCACGGCAGCGGCCTCGACTCTCCCGGATTCCTCTCCTTACTCCACATTGGCCCGCGCTTAGGCCACGCCTTTCACGAGCAGCTGAGCAGTGCGAGCCTCACCCCCGGCGACCTCTACCGCCGTCATGACGAATTCTTCGGCCTGCACGATGTCGCCGAGCGCCTGCTCGACTTTGACGAACGCATGCAGCTCTTCCGTTTCCACCATCTCAAGCTCGCCGAACGAGTCATCGGAGGCCGCGTCGTCGGCACCATGGGAACGCCCGTGGAAGTCCTGCAGCAACGAATGGAAAGCTGGCTCTACAAGGATCTGTGGGACGTCCGCAACCAGATCACCGCCGCCAATCCGGCGCCGGCGGGAAAACAGTACTAGGGGTGAAGTAGGGAGGATCTTTGCAGGTTCAGTTCACGTTCGCCCCGCCGCACGGGCACGCATTTTTCGACCCGCCGGGGGTAGCGATTTGCCGAGGCGCGGCCGCCCAGTTCCAGCGAAAAGCGTCGTCGTCCTCTTATGATGGCGCTGTGCTGCTCGCCACAAATCATACTGGGCCTGCATGCCGAACCAGAGTTCGGGGCTCGTACCAAGAGCATCGGACAGTCTTAGCGCCATGGCCGCCGAAATTCCAGCACTGCCATTCAAGATGCGCGACAGCGAGACCCGGGTCACTCCCAGGTGCCTGGCGGTGTCTGTGACCGACATCGTCCCCAGATACTCTCGTAGAACTCTTCCCGGATGTGGCGGGTTGTGCATGCGCATAAAAGCCTCTCAGTGGTAGTCCTGATAGTCCACCAGCACGGCATCTTCACGTTCAAATGTAAAGGTCAGCCGCCAGTTACCGCTGACATCCACTGACCAGTGATTCTCCAGATTGCCCTGCAAGGGATGTAGCCTCCAGCCGGGCGCGTTCATGTCCTTCTCGGATTTGGCATTGTCCAGCGCCGCAAGTTGCAGCGTCAATTTGTCCGCGTGCTTCGGCTGAATTTTCGCCTTCGACCCGGTTTTGAAGAACTGCTCGA
>DATFVD010000109.1:0-12468 GCA_035260505.1 Terriglobales bacterium | reverse complement strand
GAAGCCGCCAATCAGGTCACGGCGACCAATGACCCCACAGCACACGCTGAAGTGCTGGCCATCCGGCAGGCTTGCCAGAGACTTGGCTGCTTCGAACTCCGCGGCTGTGATCTCTACACTTCCTGCGAACCATGCCCGATGTGCCTGGGCGCAATCTACTGGGCCCGGATTGGCAAAGTTTATTTTGGCAATCTTGCGGCGGACGCTGCCAAAATCGGCTTTGATGACTCCGCCATTTACGCGGAAATCACCCAACCGCATGCGCAACGTGAAATTCCCATGATTCAGATGATGCGCGAGGAAGCACTGGCGGCATTTCGAATGTGGGAGCAGAATCCCGGCAAGATCCGTTATTGAAGCAGGGACTTCGGCCACACGTACCGTGCGCCGCCGGAAACTCCACTGAGGAAAACGATTGATCGAGCGTTACTTCAAACTCGCCGAAAACCAAACCACCATTAAACGGGAAATGCTGGGCGGCCTCACGACATTTGTGACGATGGCCTACATCATCGTCGTGAACCCGCAGATCCTGGCCCAGGCAGGGATGCCGGCCGATGGCGTCGTGTTTGCGACGTGCGTCTCGGCCGCAGCCGCCACCTTGGTCATGGGCCTCTACGCTAACTATCCGATTGCTCTAGCTCCCGGGATGTCGCTGAATGCCTATTTCACTTATGCCGTCTGCCTTAATATGCATGTTCCCTGGCAGACAGCGTTGGCCGTGGTTTTCTTTTCGGGAGTAGCATTCCTGCTGCTCACGGTGACCCGCGTGCGCGAACAAATTGTGAACGGCATGCCCGACTGCCTTAAATACTCCACGGCTACGGGCATCGGAATGTTTATCGCCTTCGTCGGACTACGTAATGCCAAACTCGTGGTCGCGAATCCCGCTACCTTCGTCGGCCTGGGCAACTTCTCCGACAAAGAGGTGCAAACGGCTTGCTTCGGCCTTGCGCTGACTCTTGTCCTCATGGCGCGCAAGGTCAATGGTGGAATTCTGATCGGCATCTTTGCAACTACGCTGGTGGGAATTCTTCGCGGCCTATCCCATTGGCCCTCCGCGATTCTGGCTCTGCCCCACCCTTCATCCACTTTTATGAAGCTCGACTTTCGAGGGGCCATCCATCTTGGCTTCCTCGAAATCCTATTCGCGTTTTTGTTTGTCGACCTTTTCGACAATGTGGGCACACTGGTAGGCGTGTGCGAGCAGGGCGGTTTCATCAAGAACGGCAAGATTCCCCGCGTCGGCAGGGCTCTGGTGGCCGATGCCGTGGGTACACTGTTCGGCTCACTGACTGGCACGTCCACGGTCACCAGTTACATCGAAAGCGTGGCCGGCGTGGCGGCCGGAGCACGGACGGGCCTGAGCAACGTTGCCGTCGCCGCTCTCTTCTTGATGGCCACGTTCTGCTCGCCTTTGGCCACCGCCATTCCTGCGTACGCCACAGCGCCCGCGCTGATCCTGGTGGGCGCGCTCATGACGCAATCCATTTCGAACATCGAATGGAGCGAGTTCAGCGAGTCGGTTCCGTCGTTCATCACCATGCTCGCCACACCGTTGACCTTTAGCATCGCCACCGGAATCAGCTTGGGTCTCATCTCTTATACGGTGGTGAAAATCGCTGCCGGCAAATTCCGCGAAATTACCGCGTTGATCTGGATTCTCACCGCACTCTTCATTCTGCGGTACATCTATCTCGCGGTCGCTTAAGAGGGTTGGCAGCGAGCGTCGCGACTACCCCAGGGGCTGTGACACCGGGTTCCGCCTCGTCCAGTCGCCCTGTCTTTGCTTCTCGCAAACGGAGAGTATCGACCCCGCGCAAGCTCAAATTTCAAAAGGCTCGTCCGGATCAGGCTCTTGCACTGGAACGTCAGGTTGTTCGGGACCATCGGGTGGCTCCTTTACGGGAGGGGGCGATGGGTTTGGGAATTGGTGCAGGTCAAATTGCATGGAGCTAGGATGCCAAAATCAACTTCTGCGATCGCCTGGTTTTCGCCGCCGATCAGATCTGAAATTGCGCGGCGCTGGGGGAGGTTGGTAAATTGAGGCGTTGGCGTTGTATTCTCGGGTCGTGCCACGTTTGCCCGCGCCGCGTTTGCCTGCTTTACGTTCGCTCGCGCCCCATCGCACTCCGACTCCCGGATTATTTTTGGGACTGATCATCACCCTGGCCGCAGTGGTTGTTTATTCGGGATACATCACGCGGCAGATTTCCGGCTTGCGCGAACTGCAGAACAATCTTGTAGACCGCAACCGGAAAGACTCGCTGCAACTGCTTCGCATCCAGAACGATTTGAATTCGCTGGCTCTGGCGATGCGCGACATGCTGGACAACGATGAGCCCTACCCGCTGACCGCGTGGGCAGCGCAGTTCCAGCGCGTTCGGACGGATTTGGACGACGCGCTTCGCCGTGAGCAGCAGGTTGCCCCGGTGAATCGCACTCCCGCGCAAGAACAATATCTGGAGAATTCTGCCACACAGTTCTGGGATGCGGTGGATCGGACCTTTGCCCTGGCGCACGATTCGAACCAGGCGGAAGCCAGAACTCAGATCCGAATCTCGTTACGTGCCCGGCAGGAGGCGCTGAGTACGGCCGTGTCCCGGTTGCTGGTGCAGAACAATGAGAGTGAAGAGCAGGCTGCGTTGCGAATCCGGCAGATTTATGACCGTGTCCAGCGGCAAGTGTATCTGTTCCTGACAGCGACTCTGATTGCCATTCTCTTTACCAGCCTTTACCTGATCCGCTCGAACCGGCGATTGTTCGCACAGCTTGCGGTGCTTTCCGAACAGCGCAGCGAGCTTGCCCAGAAGCTCATTTCGACCCAGGAATCCACTCTGCGCCACATCTCACGCGAGTTGCACGATGAGTTCGGACAGATTCTGACCGCCGTAGGATCCATGCTGACGCGCGCGGGGAATCATGCTCCGGAGGGTTCGGCGCTGCGCTCCGAACTGCGTGAAGTTTGCGAGATCACGCAAAGTACCCTGGATAAAGTGCGCAGCCTTTCGCAGGCCTTGCATCCCGTGATGCTCGAAGAAATCGGACTAGAGAGCACTCTTGACTGGTATTTGCCCGTGGTGGAAAGGCAAGCTGGGATTCACGTATTCTATGAGAAATCAGGTGAATCTTTTCCTGTTGACGGCAACGCCGCCATCCATGTGTACCGTGTGGTGCAGGAAGCTCTGAATAACTTGACTCGACATTCGGGAGCCACGGAGTCGTGGGTGCGTCTGAGATTTTTGCCACAAGCATTAGAAGTCGAAGTGGAAGATCACGGGAAAGGCTTCGAAGCGCAGGCGGCAAAGCAGGGAATTGGATTGGTTGCGATGAGGGAACGCGCGGAACTGCTGGGTGGCACAGTTGAATTTGTGCGGCCTCTGCATGGTGGAAGTGGGACGTTGGTCCGATTGAGAGTCCCGATGGAGAAGCTGGAAGCTTGATTCGCATGCCGGATAAGATCTCAGTTCTGCTGGTTGACGACCACAACCTGGTGCGGCGGGGTTTCCGGCGCATTCTGGAGGATGAGCCCGACATTATCGTTGCCGGGGAGGCTGGCGATGGCCTTCAGGCGATCAAGCTCGCGGAGGAGCTTCGTCCGAAAGTAATTGTGATGGATTGTGCCATGCCTGGGATGAACGGTTTGGAAGCTACCCGGCAGATTCTCGGAAAGCAGCCGCAGGCTTTGGTGCTCATGCTCAGCATGCATCCAGAGGAAACTCTGGTGCGGCAGGCGCTCGAAGCCGGAGCGCGCGGCTATGTTCTGAAAAATGCGGTGGACCTGGAGTTGGGGGCTGCGATCCGGCGAGTCGTGAAGGGCGAAACCGTGCTCGATTCCCAACTCAAGCGCCCCGCTCCACTCAAAGGCAAGCGCCACTCCGCTCTTACCCCGCGCGAACTCGAAGTGCTGCAGATGATCGTGGATGGCAAGTCCAACAAAGAGATCGCATCCGCGCTCGACCTCAGCGCGAACACAGTTGCGGTTCACCGTGCGAACATGATGGACACTTTAGGAATCCACAAAGCAGCTGAGTTGGTCGTCTACGCGATCCGCAACGGGCTGGTTGATCTTCCGTGAAACGCCGGGCGTTTCTTTCTGGCATGGCAGGCATTGGCATGGCAGGCTTGGCATCGGCGTCGATGTCGACTTCAGGCCTGCTCCTGGATGCGTTCGCAGCCCCTCCTTCGCCCAATCCAGGTTTTCGCCTAGTGGATGTGACAGCCGAGTCTGGAATTCTGTTTCGTCACAGTAGCGGAGCCTACGGCGGCAAGCTGCTGCCGGAGACACTCGGCGCCGGTTGCGCATTCCTCGACTACGACCGCGACGGCTGGCAGGACATTCTTCTGGTGAACGGCATGGATTGGCCCGGACACAAACGCGAGCACAAATCAGAGCCCAGCAGGCTGAAGCTTTATCGCAACAATCGCAACGGCACGTTTTCTGACGTGACTCACAAAGCTGGGCTCGACATCGAAATGTACGGTATGGGGGTGGCGATCGGAGATTACGATAATGATGGGCACCCTGACATCCTGATTACTTGTGTCGGGCAGAACCGGCTCTTCCGCAACACCGGCAAAGGCACATTCGTCGATGTAACCAAGTCAAGTGGGCTAGGTGGACGGCAGGCGCTGAGCACGTCCGCTTTATGGTTTGATTTCGACCGCGACGGACTGCTGGACCTGTTTGTCTGCAATTACGTCAAGTGGTCTCCCGAGCACGATGTGTTTTGCAGCCTCGACGGCAAGCACAAGTCCTATTGCACGCCGGAGGCCTATCGCGGCGAGACCTGCTGGCTGTTTCGCAATCGCGGCAATGGAACCTTTGAGGATGTCACCGCCACCAGCGGAGTTTTCGACAGCAGTTCGAAGTCCCTCGGTGTAGCCATGTTCGACTATGATCGCGATGGCTGGCCCGATTTGCTGGTGACTAATGATACGCAGCCCAACAAGCTTTATCGGAATCAACGCAACGGTACGTTTAAAGACATAGCCCTGGATGCCGGCATCGCCCTTTCCTCAGAGGGTAGAGCCCGCGCCGGTATGGGCGTAGACGTGGCCGACTTCGACAATTCAGGAAGCTCGGGCGTGGCCATTACGAATTTCGACAACGAAATGATGGGACTGTACCGGCTTTCCAACAGCGGAAATTATTCGGACGTAGCAACGCAAAGCGGAGTAGGGCTGGCGTCGAAAGACAAATTGGGATTCGGATGCGTGTTTCTCGACGCCGATCTGGATGGCGCACTCGATCTGGCAGTCGTGAACGGGCATATCGATGACACGGTGCGCAATGTCAACGGCGTCGGATACGCGCAGCCACCGCAGCTTTTCCTGAACAGCGGAAAGGGAACATTCGTTGACGTGGCAGCCGAAATCGGCGGCGGCTTCAGTCAGCCAAAGGTCGGACGAGGGCTTGCCTACGGCGATTTCGATCGCGATGGCGATCTCGATCTATTAATCACGACCAACAACGGCCCTGCCTATCTCTACCGCGCCGACCAGACCGCCGGGAACCGGAGCATCCGGATTCGCCTGGTAGGGACGAAGTCTAATCGCGACGCAATCGGGGCTTCGCTGAAAATATTCCATGGAGCGTCGAACGGAACTTCGACCCAATCACGCCTGGTCAAAGGCGGGTCCAGTTATCTGTCGCAATCGGAACTGCCGGTAACCTTCGGGCTGGGAAAGCGAGACAAGATCGATCGTTTGGTGATCGAATGGCCCAGCGGAAGAACGGAAGAATACAAGAACCTCGCAGCCGGGCGGGCCTATGAGTGCGTGGAATCAAAAGGAATCAGCGGTCTGACGAGCTTCTAGAGTCGTCGCACGACCGCATCCAGCCCCCGAGGGGCCAGACCTTGTGCCGTGAATCGCTCGGCCCATCACGACCCCTTATAGAGTTGAAACGGCGCCCAGTAAAACGGATTGCGGAATCCGCCGCCTCGGAGCAATGACAACTTGGCCGCGCGGAGAGCGGCATCCGGGCCCGCTCCCTTGTCCAACTCGTCGTAAAACTTATCCATAAGTTGCTCGGTGGAAGCGTCCGTTGCTTCCCACAAGGCGGCGACCACATTGTGGGCGCCGGCTCTAAGGAATGCCCATGAGAGCCCGACCAGTCCCTCCCCCGAGTACGCGCGTTCGCCCGCGCCATAGCACGCCGAGATTGTGACAAGATCAGCCTGCAATGGAGAGTGAATGATGTCGCGGGCGTAGAGTTTGAACGAGTCGTTTTCGGCGTTGCCTTCCGCCGGCGCAGTTTTTGATAGGGCAGTCTTCGAGAGCACAATCGCGGAGTCGAGTGGACTCACTCGGCTGGCCGTTCCATGTGCAACAAAATGGATATAGGAAAACTGCCCTGGACTGCTCGCCAGATATGCTTCCGGATTCGCCTGCTCGCGCGCAAATATCCGCTGCTCAGCCGCCGGAAAATGCCGGGCAACACTCTCCATCTGGGCGGCGGCTTTTGGGAGTTCGGGATATTTATCGTTCGGTGCGACGCTGTTGCCGACGAGAAGCAGCCCGCGGTCGCGTTTCTCCTTGCCTTTACGGATGTCCGGGCGTACCGCGGCGAGCAACCGTAACGAGCTGGCATTCGCAATCGTTACGTCTTCAATCCAAAAGTGCAATTTCGGTTCGGACAATTTTTGTTCGGGGAATATTGCTCCGGGAACAAGAAGAGTCTCGAAATTCAGATTGTTCAGGGCGCCATCCGGGATAACGAAAACCTTCGCGTCCTTCCTCAGTAACCCCTGTGCCGGCGCGATCAGCGTGCGATAGAGCCAGCGGCCGTCCTGATCGGCGGATTCGAGAACATCTTGCGGTCCGCCGAGAGCCCTGCGATAACGTTGCACGGCCGCTGTAATTTCCGAGGCGGAAGGAAGCGTATACACGCCGGTTTTCTGCGGAGTGATGGCCCACAGGTACGACTGCTTCTCGCCCAGCCAATAAAAAAGAACTGCGCCGGCTCGTCGGGCGATCTGAAGCGGTTTTACCGGGGGAGGCACCGTAGACACCGCTTTTGTCAGCAATCCCAACCCTTCGGCTAGGGCGCGCGCGCGGCTGTAGTCGGCCCAGCGCAGGGCGTCATCCGGCTTTCCCCGTGCTACTAGAAAATGAATGTAGTCGTCGTAGATGCGCGAAGCATTGGTAAGGAAAGAAAGCTGAGAATCTTCGTGCTGCACGGTTTCGCGAGCCGCTTCGAAGGTGGCGAGCGCAACGCGGTATTCACGGTCTGCGGAATCTGACCGTTTCTCATCCTCGTAGAGCCGCGCCAGCGAGTGCTCGGCCTCCCACTTCAGGAAAACGGGACAACTCTTGTCCTGCTCGACCTCGTGAAATTTACTCTCAGCCGTCGCGGTATCGCCGCGATGGGCGGCAATTTGTCCTTGGACGAGTTTCGGATAGAGTTCATCAAGCCGGTTCCCACTTTCCTGAGAGATGTTCAGAGTCTGTTCGGCGTACTCACTCGCTTTCTTTCCATCGCCGACCTGCAAGGCGAGCCGCGCCAGCACGCGCAAGACATTGAGGATGTGTTCCTTGCTGTTTTCGAGCTTGGCGAGAATTAATGCTTGCTGAAATGACTGTTCGGCTTGGATAAAATCATGCGCGTCCATGTAAATGTAGCCGACGTTGGTGAGTCCATTCTCCTGGTCGAAGACGTCCCCGAGTTGATCTGCTCGCTTCTCCGCTTCCAGCAGCAACTGCAACGCTCTTTCGGAGTTCCCGAGCCGGTAGTACGCCCAACCTACATTTTCTTGTGCAGCCAATGCGATGTCGCCAGCACCCAGGGCTATAGACGCTTTATATGCTGCATCCGAGCGATCGATGGCCTCGTCGAAACGTCCTTCCTTAACCAAGGCCCCGCCCAGATTGAGCAGGGAGGTCGCCTCCAGGAACCGATCACCGTGCGCTCGTGCGAAAGACAGGCTTAGCTCGAATTGCTGCCGAGCCGCTAAGAACTGATTTTGTCCAAGGTCGAAAAGTCCGCGTCCTTGAAACGCCTCGCCGCAGCCGGCGGCCGCAGGTGGCGTGCACAGGCGCTCTGCCTTTTCAAAGTCGCGGGTGGCCGCCTCAAGATCGAGCTGGCGCGCATGCGCGATTCCCCGCAGCGTTAAAATTGGAATGATGGTGTCCTGGGGCGCCGATGTACGCGCTTGGGAATCGAGCAGAGCGAGCACTTCCGGATACTTGCCGCGCCAGAGAAGGGACTCCGCTTGCAAGATTCTGAACTTCCATGCCCACTCTGGACTGGAGCCCAGGAATCGCCGATAGCCTGCCTCGGCCTCTTGCTGGCTGTGAATCAAGTCGCCGTGCTGAAAAGTAAGCCGCGCATGTTCAAGAACGGCCTGCGGACCCTCAGTATGGCTGCATGAGAGCACGCAGGCAAAGAGCAGAGATGACAAGCAAACGGTTACGGCCTTGTGGTGCCGTTGGCCGTAACGCTGCCGGCGAGCACGGTCCCGCCGCCGATGCAGCCCATATGCATGTTGAGCATGTTCAGAGTGAAGTAGTTGCTGTTGCCCGGCTCCTGCGGAGACCCACCCCGCGTTTTGTCCGAAAAGCCATCGTGGATGGGTTGGACGCCGACCTCGACTTCGGCCAAGGAGACGGTCCCAAAGTCCGGGATGAAGATTACGTTCCCGAACGTTCTGACCCCGGGAATCGGAATCGGCCCGATGCTTTTCACCAGTGAACATTCAAGCTTAGGATAGCCGTTCCGCTCTCCTTTCGCTCGCCCATTAGCACGTTTTTTGAGGTCGTCAATGTACGCGATTTTGGCATCGTACTGTTTCTCCAGGCCTTCAGGAAGACCCTTGGCGCTGGCGGCGACATCGAGTTGACGTTGGACGCGATCGAGAAAGCCGCGGTCCCGCAGATACGGGCGGTCGCCTTCCGGTTTGTCGCCGCAGAATGTGAAATCAAGGTCTACCTGGACCGGGTATCCGGCGACCCGCAAGTTTTCGAAGCGAGTGCCCAAAAACGTCACCTTGGGAACATGGCCGCTGGCCAGCGAATGCTCGGTGGAAACCTGGGCCACCATACGATCGGCAGTGATGACTTCGAATACGTTCAGGCCTTCAATCACTGACGTCGACAGCGTTACCCAGCCAGAATGATCGTTGCCCCAAAGATCCTTTTTCTCGATTTTGGTCCCGGACGCGCGAGTGTGGCCCGCCTTAAAGGAAATCAGGCCTTCCAGGCTAGTCTCCTCGACCGATTGCCGGATATGGCCGTCGCGGCGCGTCTTTTCCAATACAACGCGCGCATGGTGTTCGATCGGTTGCTTAATTGGATGTTTCAAATTGCCACTAAGCACGTGGGCTTCGGCGTGATACACGTGGTACCGCTCTGAAACCGGGCCCGGCGCCACAGGTGATTTCGGATTTGCGGCCATGTCGTTTGCTCCTTCCCTTGAGCTTACTTCTGAATTTGTAATTCAAATGATGCCCTACCAACTTCCTTACTCTCGGCCGTCAAAGTTACTCCATGGACCGCCAAAGTATAACGCCCCGCTTCCCG
Organism: Terriglobales bacterium; assembly: GCA_035260505.1. GTDB lineage: Bacteria > Acidobacteriota > Terriglobia > Terriglobales > Acidobacteriaceae > Acidiflorens. Next base: position 2,946 of record DATFVD010000109.1, on the reverse strand, counting down.
ATTTGCTCCTGGTACTTGGACCGGCCACTGATCGCGCGCGGATGTCGCGGGAATCGTGAGCGTCCATTCCAGCTTGCCGCCCGGATCATATAAATCGGCTGTGTAACGGGAGTAGCCATTTTCAGGCGGGATCCTCACAAAAAGCAGAAAGCCTTGCCCTGGATGCGTCGTAACGACCGGTCCCTCAGATCCGTACGTGCCGACATTCACCGAGGCCCATGGCAACACTTGCGGGCTCTTCGCTGTCCGCTGCAGTTGCGGATACATAACCAGATTCTGGTAGCCGATCACGGCCAGCAACATGATCGTCACAGGCGCAACCACCATCGGACGAAACCACGTGAGCCAGCGCGGTATAGCCGGGGCCGGGACAGTTGCAGGCAAGGCCGCGGCTGCCGGTTCACGTTTCTCGGCCAACACAACCTTGCTCTGCTCAACGAACAACGCGCCGGCCTGGACGTCGAGCGCACACTCCCTGCAGTCGAAGAAATGTTCCTCAAACTCGTCCCGTGATGCGGGATCGAGTTCGTCGAGCAGATATCTCTCCGTCATTTTGTGACGAACCACCATATCGTGGTCCATTAATGCCCCCTCTTATCGTCTCGTATCAATAGTGCGCCGGCGCGACCCGGCGTTGCACAGCAATCAGACCGGAGTAAATTCCGGCGAATCGTTCCCCGTATTTTTTTTATACAGCGACTTGAACGATTGTTTTGCACGATGCAATAACACTCGCAAATACTCGCGGTCTACACCGAAGTCCCGGCATACTTCGTTCTTGTCCCGCTCTTCAAGGAAAACCTCGCGCAGCAACCGCCGGTCGCGCTCCGAAAGTTGGTCCAGAATCTCCCGGACTTTCTTTTCCGTTTCTTTGGCTGCAAGAGCGCCCAGCAGATCGATCGCGCAGGCACGGAGATCCTTCTGATCATCGTCGAGCGAAGTGTGGCGCGCGGCTGCGCGGTAGTGCTCCAGCAGGACGTTATTGCAAACCGAATTCACAAACGATCCCAGGCGCTCCGGGTGCAGAATTTTTCCCTCGCGCAGAGCCACATAAAATCGGGCAAAGGTTTCCTGGCGCACATCCTCGATGGCTTCCCGCGACTGCAGTCGGGAGCGCAATTTCACCTGGATCAGTGTGCTGAAATACGCGCCAAAATGCTCCTGCGTGCGCGAGTCTCCGGCCCGCAGACGCTCGACGTAGGCTTCGTCAAAGGATTGAAATTCCAAGTACTTGCCCCGGGGAGCTGGAAGTGGCAGACAGTTTAGCACTTGCGGAGTCGAACCGTGGCCGCTTTCGGGGACCAGCGTGAGTGCCGCTGACGACGACGGGCGTTTCAGAGCTTTGTGGCTGCTGCAACGCTGTCTGGTGGGCGGGATGGAGTGGGCGGCGCGCACTGGGAAGAATGAAACTCCTCTGATCGGGGTAGACGAACCAATTTGCTGACTCTAAACAAGACAGCGGGTGGAGAAGAATGCTGCACAAAGCGCCGGAGCCGCTTCCCCGTCAGCTCCGGCACTTTACTGGACCCCAGCCGGGAGTTTCCAGGTTGGGGTCCTAAACCGTGGCTCATCGCCCCACTGCGCGATGTCTTCCACTTATTGGGATAGTGCAGAAAGGGAGTGAATCGTTTCATACAATTTTTGCTACGCGGCGTAACCGCCGATCTGGCCAATGGCCACCATCACGGTGAACGCTTGCCCGTTGCCGACAAGAATTGTGCAAACAGATGACACCGCGTTGACAACCCGTCTGACCCCCTGGAAATAGCATTCGATTGCCAGCAGGATTGAGAAATTGTCGTTGGATCGCCGTACCGCTAAACGATTCGCTCGCTTCCCGCTCAGGCTCGCACATCCCAGCTCGCACTATCCAAGGAGGATTCTGTATGCAGCGTCGCAAAATTGCTTTCACCGTTTGCCTCGGGCTCGCAGTCATGCTGTTTTCGAGCGCAGCCCTGGCGCAATATCAACTCAGAAATCTGGTTTCGAATCAGGTAGGAGCGGCAGGGCATACTGACCCGCTCATCGTCAACGCTTGGGGGCTCGTTCGCACGCCGGGCTCACCATTCTGGATCAGCGACGCGGGATCCGGCTGGTCGACACTTTACGACGGCCAGGGAGTGGCGAAGAGCTTGCGAGTCGAAATCCCGACGGCAAGCGGCGCAGGCCCCGGTTCTCCTACTGGAATTGTCTTCAACGGGTCGTCGGACTTTCAGGTGCAGGGATGGACCGCCTTCTTCCTGTTCGCGACACTGGACGGCACCATCAGCGGATGGGCTCCGCAGACCAATCCCAACGACGCCATTATCGTGGTGAATAACTCAACGTCCGGGGCGGTCTACACCGGCCTAGCCATCACCAGCAAGCCTTCGGGCAATTTTCTGTACGCGGCCGACACTGCCAACAACAAAGTCGACGTCTACGACGGAAATTTCAACTTCGTTACCTCGTTTACCGACAGCACCCTGCCAGCGGGATTCACGCCCTTCGGCATTCAGGACATCAATGGCTTGGTCTACGTGTCGTTTGCCAACTCAACCGGTGGTCCGGGAGGCTTTATCGACATCTTCCAGGAGGACGGGAAATTCGTGCGCCAACTCGCCGCAGGCTCGCCCCTGAACCAGCCCTGGGGCTTTGCCGTCGCACCCCCAAACTTTGGGAGGCTGAGCAATGCTCTGCTGATTTCAAACAATACGAACAACGGCACCATCAATGCCTTTAATCTCGTCACCGGACAGTTTGTGGGCACGATCAGGGATGTGAACGGCAAGAATATCGTCGTCGACCAGCTCTGGGGAATTGAGTTCGGAGGAGGAACGGCGAATAACGGCCGTACGAATCAACTCTTCTTTACCGCCGGTCCGCACAATAATCTGGCAGGAACGTTTGGTGTGATCGGGGTCAAATAGTCGCAAGCACTCGAAAACGCAAAGCCTAGGACAAAAA
>DATFVD010000108.1:0-2974 GCA_035260505.1 Terriglobales bacterium | reverse complement strand
GACGAGATGAGCTTCGATTTTGCGGTCAATACCATGGTCTTCCAACCTGGCGCCGGGCTCAGCATGGTGGAAATGCATGTGATGGAGCACGGCCTCATCATGCTGGAAGGAGGAGGAATCTACCGGCTAGGAGATTCGTGGTATCCGGTCACAGCCGGCGATTTCATCTGGATGGGACCTTGGTGCCCGCAGTGGTTCGGAGCGATCGGAAAAGTCCCCGCCAAATATCTCATCTACAAAAATTGGAACCGGCATCCGTTGGCAGATGCACAAAAATGAAAATCGAAGTTGACCAGCACCGGCTGATATCGGAGATCGAGGCACTCGCCTCGATTTCCGATGCGGAAGCTCCCGCGGTTACGAGAATTGTCTTTACGCCCACCGACCTGAAAGCTCGCACGTGGCTGAAGGCCCGCTGCGAAGAAGCCGGACTTGTCGTGCGCCACGATCCGATCGGTAACACGTTCGCGCGCTGTAGCGGTTCTGATCTGACGCTGCCGCCCGTCGGTACTGGTTCACACATCGACGCGATTCCAAACGCGGGGAAATACGACGGAGTGGTCGGAGTCCTCGGAGGACTGGAGGCGATTCGAGCCTTGCAACGAAGCGGATTCCGTCCCCGGCATTCCATAGAACTGCTGGTGTTCACCGCGGAAGAGCCAACACGCTTTGGGATTGGATGTCTCGGCAGCCGAATGCTCTCGGGAGCTCTTTCTGCCGATGCCGCTCGGCAGCTCAAGGACAGCGAAGGCGTATCGCTCGATGACGTTCGCGAAAGAGCCGGCGTCAGCGGAGAGCTTGAAGCCGTCAAACTTCCCAGCGGATATTACAGCGCGTTTGTTGAGCTGCACATCGAGCAGGGCCCTCGGCTCGAGGGACAGGGAATCCCGCTGGGAGTAGTGACCAGCATTGCGGCGCCGGCGAGTCTTCGTATCTCTATCGAGGGTTCAGGCGGGCATGCAGGCGGAGTTCTGATGCCAGACCGGCGCGACGCGCTCTGCGCCGCGGCGGAACTGATTCTGGCCATCGAGAATGCCGCGCGAAACAGCGGAGCCATCGACACAGTAGCGACGGTCGGCATCTGCGAAGTATTTCCCGGCGCCGTCAACAGCATTCCCAGCCGGGTTCGTCTCAGTGCCGACATTCGCGATACTGATCTCGAACGGCGTGACGACGTGATGCAGCAGATAGAAACTGCAAGTCAGGCGATCGCGGCGAGACGGCGCGTTCCAATTCGTACCGAGGTGCTGAACGCCGATGCTCCTGCCAATTGCGCGCCCGCGGTAGTTGAAGCCCTCTCTGAATCCTGCGAAAAACACAGTCTTAAGTTTGTTCCCATCGTGAGTCGTGCCTACCATGACTCGCTTTTCATGTCGCGCATCGCTCCCACCGGGATGCTGTTTATCCCTTGCCGCAACGGATATAGTCATCGCCCCGATGAATATGCTTCCCCGGAAGATATTTCGCGTGGGACGTTAGTGCTAGCGGAAACTCTGGCGGCGCTTTCCCGGTAACATCTGTTACTTGGAATAACTCGCCGTGGTCGCAGACTTACGAATTTTGGCATAACCGGGCTTAATGATTGAGTAGGTGAAATCGCAACGTTGCTTGTAAGGCAGAAACGCGCTCTTCATCGCATTGATCGTGATCTTCTCGAAATCATCCATGGACAAACCGAAGGTGTCCGCCGCGGCCTCAAACTCCTGGGTCATGCTGGTGCTGCTCATCAACCGGTTATCGGTGTTGAGGGTGACGCGAAATTTCTCCTCATAGAGAATCTTGAAAGGATGCTCGGCTAAGCTGGGCGTGGCACCGGTATGGACGTTGCTGATGAGGCAAATCTCCAGCGGAATGCGCTTGTCGAGAACGTATTGCGCGAGATCGCCCAACTTCACAGCCCTGCCGTCCACGACCGCGATGTCGTCGATCAGGCGCGTTCCGTGCCCGATCCGATGCGCCCCGCAGTACTGAATCGCCTGCCAGATCGATTCCTTGCCATAGCCTTCGCCGGCGTGAATCGTAATATTGAAATTCTCCCTCTGAATGTAATGAAACGCGTCAACGTGCTTTTTAGGAGGATAGCCGCCTTCTTCCCCGGCAAGATCGAAGCCGACAACGCCGCGCTCACGAAAATCCACCGCGAGTTCGGCCATCTCGAGCGAGACATCCATGTTGCGCATGGCGCAGATGATTAATCCCGAAGCAATCCCAAAATCCTTGCGCCCCCGCTCCAGTCCCTTCAACACGGCCGAGACGACCTGTTGGTGGGTCAATCTTTTTTTAGTATGAAAAATTGGCGCAAAGCGAGTTTCAAAGTACACCACTCCATCTTTACTTAAATCCTCGGCCTCTTCATAGGCGATGCGTTCCAGAGCTTCCTCCGTTTGCATGACGGCGATGGTGTGGGCGAAACCTTCGAGGTATTTGGCGAGACTGCCCTGGTTTGCGCCTTGATGAAACCATTCCGCCAGTGCCTTGGAATCAGTTGTCGGAAGCCCTACGTAGCCCACATCTTTGGCCAACTCAACCACTGTTTGCGGCCGCAGCGCACCATCCAGATGCTCGTGCAAAAGAACTTTGGGAAGGCTCTGCAATAACTTTCTATCAATTTTCATCGAATGTCCCTTCTGGCAGCGGCGGGATCGAATCACTGAGCCTCACCTTTAGTCGAGTGGCGAACTATAGGCGTCCAGCAACGAGACGTCACTCTTCTCCGATGTCCTCGTTCCAAACCTCGGGATTTCTGCGGATATATTCGCCCAACAACAAGGCGCACTCTGAAGAATCGAGATCAAAAACTCGCACCCCGAGCGAACGCAACCAATCGATTCCACCCTGAAAAGTGCGGCTCTCTCCAACCACAACCGAGCCGAATCCAAATTGCCGGATCAATCCACTGCAATACCAGCACGGGGCCAGCGTGGTCACCATGGTTAGACGGCGATAGCTGCGCTGGCGTCCCGCATTGCGGAAG
>DATFVD010000107.1:0-2079 GCA_035260505.1 Terriglobales bacterium | reverse complement strand
AGCAATGTCGTCTTGCCGCAACCTGACGGCCCGACGATGCTGACAATCTGGCTGTTATCGAGCGTCAAGCTGAGGTCCCCGATGACCGGAACCATCCGCCCGCTGACTTCGTAGCTTTTTGCCAAGTGCTGGACGACGAGCGAAGCTGCCGGCGCAGTCGCTTCAGCAATGGCGCGCGCAGTAATATTCACGCCGTTCACTTTGCCCGTTAATTGGAGAGGGCGACCGCCTTTTCCGCAAACGAATTGTCGACGATCTGATCGAACGGTATCGTCCCTTTTGCGTTGCCTAGATAAACCTGCATATCCATTAGATTCTTCCACTGATCCTGTTTCGTAACGACGGATTGCGCGGGAATGAGATAGGTGAGTTCGGCATCGATCGCCTTGTCGACGACCTCCCCGGGAAGATCCGGAAATTCCTCGCGTGCAACCTTCTTGGCAAAGGCCGGCTCAGCATAGGTTTTGCGGGAAGCTTCTTCAAACGAGGTCACGAGAGCCTGCACCATCTGCGGGTCTTTCTGGATTGTCGTGGGCAGCACCATGATTCCGGTATTGCAGAAGGGTCCGATAAAACTCGAGAAGTCGAACACCACCTTGGCGCCTTGCGCCTCAGCTGCGGCCACGCTTGGCTGATAGGCGATGGCAATGTCCGCCTGACCGGCCAGCATGGCTGCAATTTCGGTACCCGGATTCACCGGAACGATCGTCGCATCGACACCGACCTTAAGGCCTGCCTTCTCCAACAGTCGCTTGGCAACACTGTAGTTTGTATTCGGTTCGGGCGATGTGACGATTTTCAAACCCTTGAACTCTTTGGGATCAGTGATCGGCTTGAGTGTTTTTGACACACCGAAATAATGCGCGCGCTGGACCACCGTGCCGACCACCACGCCTGGACCACCGTTCTCCCGTGAAATCTGAACCATCGTCGCATCGCCGATCGCGAAATCCGCTGAACCGCCGAGAACTGCCGCGAAAGTCTGAGTGTCGCCGCCGGCAGCACTCACTTTCATCTTGAGGCCGTTCTTCTCGAAGATGCCGGCGTGGATGCCAACGTAGAGATTGATGTAACCGAGATTATGAACGGCTTCGCTGAAGCGCACATCCTTGAGAGGCGCAGCAGCAGCGGGGTTCAGCCCGATGACGAAGGTCGTGGCTAGGCCACCTGCGAGGGCGACGGACGTCGTCCGGAAATTGGGGCGCCTGGGGGAGACGCAGTCCGCGGCAAGAAATTGGCGGACTCTATCCACAACGGTTCTAACCTCCTCGAAAAAATGACCTTCCATGATCAGGCGATTCGAGCAAGGCTCATGCCAACGCGGCGACGCCGTGCCTGCAGGCGTAAATGCGAGTCGTCAGCTTCATTGAGTGTGAGCCCTTTTGGAAGCATGAGATGTCCAAATTGGGCATCTTAGGGGTTAAAGCGTGCCGAAGAATCGGACTCTATCGATACATCAGTCTGCGGAGGAAAGCGCAAGTTGTCCAAGAAACAGCAGTGCTCCCAGCAAGAAACGCTCCGGCAGCTGCCGGACCGGGAATCGCCGACAACGCCGTGAACGTTCTCTAGCGAGACCTATCGGGGCCCAAGGCATGCTGAAAAACTTGGAGAAATGCCTCGGCATCTTGAGCTCCTGCTACGGCAGGAGCGCCATTTACGACAAAGAAAGGAACTCCCTCGAGGCCCAGCTCGAGACTCCGTGAAATAGGCTCTGAAGAGTGCCTCCGCCAGAGCATTCTGTTGATCCCGCTGTTCAGCGCACCACAAGAGCCGATGTCCGGACATTGTATTCGGTGTCATGAGAACCTGGTCGTAATTAAATTCAATTCCGAGACTCTGGCCGATTGCGGGGGTCACAACCTGTGAGGGTCGCGTCTTAACAAACACATTGGCGAGTCAGCGCAAGTGTCACGTCTTTGACAAACAACATTTTTGTTATTTGTTAAAGGGGCTGTTGCCGGATTAGACACCATTATAATGTTGCTTTGATGGTTACGGATCTGATAGGGTACGGTTCCCATGATGAGCGAAGGCGACTCGCAAGCGCCCATGTGGAGCTATGAGGTCAATCGAGAGAAA